>CAIQPA010000466.1 GCA_903873545.1 uncultured delta proteobacterium | reverse complement strand
TGTGCTCGGGCCGCTCCACTTTGGGCTCGGCGCTGCAAGGCCGCTGCGACTGACCGTCTCGTGGCTAGACGGCACAAGCACGAGCGTCGGCGTCTCGTCACGCAACGATCGCCTGACGCTCACACCGGCGGGAATCAGCTGCCCGTGAACCCGGGTTGTCCAAGGCCGCTCGCGCGGGTTGCAGCCGCCGCCGCGAGGGGCTACCTCTGCGCCGAGCCTTTGCCCCTGCAGGAGTCGCCATGTCGTCGCCCAAGTTCCCTGAGCCCCCTCCGTCGATGCCCGCAACACCGCTCTCGGAGGTCGACAAGGCACTCGAGAAGCTGGCGCTGAACGCAGACCGCTGGGTGAAGACGACGGTGGCAGAGCGCGTTGCCCTGCTGCGCCGCTGCATGGCCGACACCGCCGCCGTAGGAGCGGACTGGGTCGACGCGGCCTGCCGCGCCAAGGGTATCTCGCTCGAATCGCACCGGGCAGGCGAAGAGTGGACGGCTGGTCCCATGTGCATGGTCCGCAACGCGCGGCTCTTCGCAGAGGCGCTCGAGGCCGGCGCGGCGCCCACGCCCAACTGGGTGAAGGCGCGGCCCGACGGCCAGCTTGTGGCTGAGATCTTCCCGCACGGGCTGCAGGAGAAGCTGATGTTTGCCGGCATCACCGGCGAGGTCTGGATGATGCCCGGCGCGACGGCGTCGCAAGGCGCGCTCTACCGCGACAAGGCTGCCGGCAAGGTGGGCACGGGCCATGTGGGCCTGGTGCTCGGCGCCGGCAACGTCTCCTCCATCGGCCCGATGGATGCCCTCTACAAGCTCATCGTCGATGACGAGGTCGTCATCATCAAGACCAACCCGGTCAACGCCTATCTGGGGCCCTACTGGGAGCGGTCGCTCGCGGCCTTCGTGGAGGCCGGCTTTGTTGCGGTCGTTCACGGCGGCGCGGAGGTGGGCGTCCACCTGACGCAGCACCCGCTCGTCCACTCCATCCACATCACGGGATCAGACAAGACCCACGACGCCATCGTCTGGGGAACCGACCCGGAGGATGTGGCGAAGCGCAAGGCGGAGGGCCGCCAGCTCACCAACAAGCCCATCTCGTCGGAGCTCGGCTGCGTGACACCCGTCATCGTGGTGCCGGGCAGCTGGAGCAAGGCGGACATCCGCTTCCAGGCCCGCCAGGTGGCCGGCATGGTGGCCAACAACGCCTCCTTCAACTGCAACGCGGCGAAGGTGCTGGTGACCTCCAAGGACTGGCCGCAGCGCCAGGAGTTCATGGACGCGGTCTACCAGGCGCTCTCCGAGGCCCAGCCCCGCAAGGCCTACTACCCGGGCGCGCAGCAGCGCTACCGCGGATTCCTCGAGCGCTACCCGCAGGCCAAGCCCACCGCGACCGTCAGCGACGAGGTCATCCCCTGGACCCTCATTCCCGACATCAAGCCGGAGGACGGTGAGTATGGCCTCACGACCGAGGCCTTCTGCGGCATCCTCGCGGAGACGGCGCTGCCGGGCGCCGACGCGGAGAGCTTCCTGCGCAACGCGGTGCCCTTCGCCAACGATGAGGTCTGGGGCACCCTCTCCTGCGTGATGCTCATTGACGGCGCCTCGGCAAAGGCCGCGGCCTCCACGCTCGACTGGGCCATCGCCAACCTCCGCTACGGCGGCATCGGCATCAACATCTGGTCGGGCCTCTGCTACGGCTTCGTCTCGCCCACCTGGGGCGCCTTCCCGGGCCATACGAACGAAGACATCCGTTCGGGCCGCGGTGTGGTGCACAACACCTTCCTCTTCGACCATCCGCAGAAGTCGGTGCTCAAGGCGCCCTTCCGGATCTCGCCCACGCCGGCCTGGTTTGCAGACAACAAGACGCTGCACATCCTGGGCCGCAAGATGACCGACTTTGAAGCGGCACCGTCGTTCTTCAAACTGCTCACCAGCATCATCCCAACCGCGCTACGAGGGTGAGACGATGACCGAGCCGCAGCAGGAGCCTGAGACCAAGACGTCGGAGAAGACGACGAAGGCGGCACCGGTCGCGCCGGTTGTTGCACCGGACGAGGCGGCGCTCCGCGGTGTTGCCGCGACCCTCTGGAAGGTGGTGGCCTTTGTGGCGCTGGTGGCTGCGCTCCGCTGGGCCTGGTTCGCCTGGGACCGCTACCAAGCCAGCCTCGCCGGCTTTGACGTCGAGGTGACGGCGGGACCGCCGCCCTCTCCCCAGGGTTGGGCAGAGGACGACACACCCTTCTACCGTGCGGCCTGCCCGGAGGGTTGGGAGCTCGACAAGGACTTCACCGGGCCATCGCAGTGGAAGTGCGTTGCCAAGATCGAGGACCTTGGCCAGTACCCGCCCAACTGCAACATCATCATCGAGCCCAAGACGGCCGAGGCGCTCTTCAACTCGTCGGAGAACTACTGGACGGAGCTCCGCGACGACATGATGAAGATGCTGCCCAACTTCCATCTCACGAAGGAGGAGGAGGTCTGGTTCCAGGGCGTGAAGGGGACGCGGGCCGAGTTCGACCACACCTCGTCGGGGCCCACCACCTTTGCCTTCGCCTACTACCTTGTTGGCGAGAAGAACGCGGCCACCATCACCTGCTCGTCGCCGCCCGATATTGCCCGCGCCTACCGGAGCACACTTGAGAGCGTCGCGAGCCATATCTACATCAAAGACTTCGAGCCGGGCTCCAGTGGCTCGGGCGCGGCCAAACCCTAAGACACGCTCATGTGGCAGGAACTCTTCCTCTTCGTCGCCAAGGCCGCCATCGGCATCGTTGGCGTGGGCATCGTGGTGGTGCTGATTGCCCGTGCGGCGCGGAGCGGTGGCGAGAGCAGCCGCGGCCGGCTGCGGGTGACGCGGCTCAACGACCGGATGGGGGAACTGGAGGCGATCGTTCGCCTGCCGCGGCTGGGCAAGAAGGAGCGCAAGGCCTGGATCAAGCAGCGAGAGGCCGAGGAGAGCGGGTTTGAGACTTCCGGGCGGCCCGCGACCTTTGTCATTGATTTCAAGGGCGATCTGCAGGCCTCTGCCGTAGAGGAGCTGCGTGAAACGGTTTCGGCGGTGATTGCGGGCCACCGGGCGGGCGACGAGGTGCTGCTGCGCATCGAGAGCCCCGGCGGCACGGTGCATGGCTACGGACTGGCGGCTTCGCAGCTGGCGCGGCTCCGTGCCG
>CAIQPA010000465.1 GCA_903873545.1 uncultured delta proteobacterium | reverse complement strand
TGGGCGTAGTCGAGGGCGCCGGCGAGCTGGTGGATGATGGAGCGGACCTGCTCCGGGGGGAAGGGGCCGCGCTCTTCGATGAGGCGCTCGAGGTCGTGGCCGGCCAGCTTCTCCATGATGATGAAGATGGTGGCGTAGGCCTCTTCGCAGTCGAAGACCTCGACGATGCCGGGGTGGCGTAGGGAGCCGATGATGCGGGCCTCGTTGCGGAAGCGATCGGCGAAGTGGCGCTGGTAGACAAGCGCGTGGGAGAGCATTTTGATGGCGACGGGCCGGCCGAGCGTGGGGTGGATGCCCTCGTAGACGACGGCCATGCCGCCGCGTGCGATCTCGCCGACCAGCTTGTACTTTCCGACCTGGCGGACGCCGCCCTGTTCCATGAGCCGCTTGCCGAGGATCTCGGTCAGGAAGCTGGCGACGGAGGGGTGCTCGCTGAGGAGCGGCAGGAGGGTCTCGCGGGGGATGGTGATGCAGGAGCAGTCGGAGCCCGCGACGACATCGGCGGTGCGGGGTTCGCCCGTGAGCAGCGCCATCTCGCCGAAGATGTGGCGTGCGGAGAGCTGGACGAGGAACTGCTGCTTTCCGTTTTCGTCGAGGACGGGGACGAAGACCTGCCCGGTGCGGACGATGAACATGCTGTCGCCGGGGTCGCCGCGGCGGAGGATGATGTCGCCGGGTGCGAAGTTGCGTAGCTGGACGAGCGCAGCGAGCCGCTCGGCAGATGGCGCAGAGAGCGAGCGAAAGGCCTCGACGGAGAGGAGGAACTCGGCCGTGGGGGATGTGGGGGCGCTCTGGGTCATGTGGGTTCGCTGGAGGGAGGCGTGGCGACGCGGGCGCGAAGCGACTGGAGTTTGCGGTCGATGAGGTTGACCCGCTGCATGCGAGGATAGCCAGTGGAGGGGCCGCTTGCCATTGCCGCGAACTGCCAGGCGGCATGGCGGGCGATGGTGAGGAGGCGGATGGCGACGAGGGGCTCGTCGGCCTCGACGGTCTCGGCCCATCGGAGGTGGAAGCGGGCGAAGAGGTCTGCGTCTTCGCCGTTTGGCGGCCGGAGGAACTCGAGGTTACGGAGGCGTGTGGAGGCTTCGTCGAAGCGTCCTTCGTCGGCGAGGGCGTCGATCTGGGCGACGGTCTTTTTCCAGGCTTCTTCCAGCATGTGGTGTTGCTCGTGGTGGAGCGAGGTTCTTTAGCCAAATTCGGGCGATCGTCTATGTTGGCGAAGGAGCGTCTGCATCGAAAGTGGCTGCGGCGCATCTGGAGTGAGGCTGGCCGCTCGGCTGCCGCAGGCGAGGACGAAGGTGGAGCATGAAGGCGAACTGGTGGTTGTCGTTGTGTTTGATGGTGGTGTCGACGGGCGCCGCTGCGGCGGGTCGGCCTGTGACGCTGGAGGAGGCGCGGCGTGCAGCCCTGGAGCAGAGCCTGGAGGGCGCGGAGCTTGATCTGGCCTTGGCGCAGGCTCGGAGCGTGGCGGAGAGTGCCTGGGCGACCCTGCGGCCGAGCGTGAATGTAACCGGGCAGCTGACCTACAACGACCATGAGACGGCGCTGCGCTACGACATCCCGGCGATCCCGGGCCTCTCGGAGGCCTCGTCGGTGGACCAGATTGTGACGCCGCAGTGGGACTACCGCGGCACGGTGACGCTCACGCAGACGCTGTTCAACCGCCGCGCCTATCCCGCGCTCGGCGTTGCGGAGTCGCTGGCAGAGGTGGCGGGTGCGGAGCGGGCGACTGCGCGTTACCGGCTGGTCGAAGGAGTGGATGAGGCCTACTTTGCGGCGCTGCTGCTGGCCCGGTCGTCGGAGGTTGCGTCGCGCAATCTGGCAACGAGCCGGGTGGAGCTGGAGCGTGCCGAGAAGCTGCTGTCGGGTCGGGTGGGGACGGAGTTTGCGGTGACGCGAGCGAAGCTCTCGGTGCAGAGCGCGGAGCAGGATGTGGCCTCATCGCAGCTCGGATATCGGCAGGCGCTCGAGTCGCTTGCGGCGCTCTTGCGGAGCGATGAGGCGGTTGAGGTTGTGGCGCCGGCGGCGCTGCCGACGCCGCCCGCGCGTGCGTCGCTGACGGAGCAGGCGCTGTTGAGCCGTCCCGAGCTGGCGCGCGCTGCAGTGCTTGCAACGGTGGAGTCGCACAAACTGGAGGAGGGCGAGGGTCAGCTCTGGCCCACGCTTGCGGCGCAGCTGCAGTCGAACCTGCAGCAGACGACGGCCTTCAACGACGAGGCCTTCCGCTGGAACGCGGCGCTGGTCTTCAACTGGGATCTGTATGCGGGTGGCGCGACGGTCGCGGAGATCGACCGGCGGGCGCTGTCGGTGCAGCGTGCGGAGCTGGCGCAGCGTCGGGCCGAAGAGGCTGTGACGCGTGGGCTGGAGCAGGCCTACACGCGTTGGGAGCGGGCGGAGTCGCTGGTCGCCTCGTCGCGGAGCCGTGCTGAGCTTTCGAAGGCGCTGCTGGAGCAGGCGAAGCGGTCGGAGGCGGGCGGAACGGCGAGCCGGCTGGATGTGGAGCTGGCGCAGTCGCAGGCCTACGGAGCCGAGCTGGCGGTGGT
>CAIQPA010000464.1 GCA_903873545.1 uncultured delta proteobacterium | reverse complement strand
GAGCATCAGTTGAGCATCGCATCCGATCATCCTCGCCGCCTCGCTGCCTCACAGGGTTTCAACGGCCCCCTCTATGGTCGCAGACCTGCCAAAAATCCACTTCCGACGCACCGTGCCGAACCTTCGGCCGCGCCGAATCATTCTAGAGGTATCTGCCCCGCCTGCCTTGCGACCCAAGGCGCGGATGCGCAGCATTGGCCATCCTCAAGGAGCCTCACATGTCTGCCCCGCTTCGCGTCTACTTCGATGGCCTCTGCCCGCTCTGCGCCCGTGAAATCGCCGTCTACCAGCGCCGCTCGACCGATGGCCGCATCGCCTTCATCGACATCACCGAGGCCAACTTTTCGGCAGAGGCGGAGGGCCTCGATGCCAAGGAGGTGAACCGGCGCTTCCACGCCAAGGATGGCTCCGGCACCATCTTCACCGGGCCCCTGGCCTTCGTGGAAATCTGGAAGCGCATCCCCGCCTTCAGCTTTGCAGTCCGGCTCGCGGCGCTGCCCGGCGCAGGGCTGGCGATGCAGGCCGGCTACTGGGGCTTCATGAACCTGCGCCCCTTCCTGCCCCGCCTCAAGCGTGCCGACAGCTGCGACACCGGCCACTGCGCGACCTGACGGCGCGTTGACGCTCCGAGAGGCCAGTGGTAACAGCGCCGCACCTTGAATCTGCGCCCGATTTGCGCCCGTCTTGCGAGCCATCCCCCATGTCGATCCGCCTCCGTTTTGCCCCCAGCCCGACTGGCTATCTTCACATCGGCGGCGCTCGGACGGCGCTCTTCAACTTCCTCTATGCCAAGCACACGGGCGGCAAGCTCCTGCTCCGCATCGAGGACACCGACCTCGAGCGCTCCACCGAGCAGTCCATGCATGCCATCATCGAGGGGCTCGAATGGCTGGGCATCCATCACGACGAAGACATGGTCATCCAGTCCTCGCGCCGCGACGAGCACGTCCGGCTGGCGCATGACCTCCTCGACCGCGGCCTTGCCTACAAGTGCTACTGCACCGCCGAGGAGCTTGTGTCGATGCGCGAGACTGCCATCGCCGAGGGCCGCCCCCCGAAGTATGACGCCCGTTGGCGCGACCGGACCGATGCACCCGAGGGCGACGCCGCCTTCACCGTCCGCTTCAAGATGCCGCAGACCGGCGAGACCACCGTCCACGACCTTGTCCTCGGTGACGTCACCGTGAACCACGAGGAGCTCGACGACCTCATCATCGTCCGCTCCGACGGCACACCGACCTACAACTTTGTGGTGGTCTGCGACGACTCCTTCATGGGCGTCACCCATGTTGTCCGCGGTCAGGACCACATGAGCAACACCTTCCGCCAGTACCAGCTCTACAAGGCGCTCGGCCACAACCCGCCGGAGTTCGGCCACCTGCCGCTCGTCGACGGTCTCTCCAAGCGCAAGGGCTCCGCCTCGGTCCAGCACTACCGTGACCAGGGCTACCTCGCCGAGGCCGTGGTGAACTACATCGCGCGGTTGGGCTGGTCGCATGGTGACCAGGAGATCTTCTCCTACGACGAGCTCATCGAGAAGTTCGACGTCATCGACGTCAACCGCGGCTCCGGCCGCTACGACGAAGACAAGATGTCCTGGGTCAACACCCAGTGGATGAAGCGGCTGTCCACCCAGACGCTCGCCGAGCGCACGCTGCCCTTCCTCAAGGCGCGCGGCGTGGAGACCGAGGTCGACGCCAAGTTCCTCATGCTGGTCGAGGCGCTGCGCGAGCGTTCGCTCAACCTCGTCCAGCTGGCCGACGGCGCACTCTTCGCCTGGCAGGCCCCCGCTTCCTACGCGGAAGCCGCGGTGAAGAAGTGGATGTCGGGTGCATCAAAGCCTGGATTTGAGCAGCTCATCGCGGCGCTCGAATCCCTCTCAAGTTTCGAACCTGCCGACATCGAGGCAGCCGTGAAGGGCGTTCTCGAGAGCTCCGGCCTTGGCCTCGGAAAGCTCGCGCAGCCTGTCCGCATCGCGCTCACGGGCGACGCCGTCAGCCCGCCGATTTACGAGACCATCGCGGTGGTCGGTCAGGCGGAGACCCTCCGCCGGATG
>CAIQPA010000463.1 GCA_903873545.1 uncultured delta proteobacterium | reverse complement strand
GCCTTGCCACACTGCCTCTATCTCTCATCGGCCTTTCCGCCGATTGCGCAGGTGGGTGGGCTGCGGGCCTACAAGTTTGCCCGTCATCTGCCTGCAGCGGGGTGGCGGGTGACGGTGCTTTGCGCGCCTGTTCCTGCAGCCACGGCCGACGATGGCCTGCTGGCACAACTGCCCGCGGATGTAGGTGTGGTTCGGGGCTGGGGCAGGCCGGAGGATGCGCTGGTTGATGAGCGGAGCGAGGCAGGCCTCTTCGACGGTTCGGGTGCGACCTCCTCTCCGCTCCGAGGCCGTCTCGCGGCCCTGCGCAGGAAGCAGCTTCCGCCCGACTTTCTGCCGCTGGGCCGGCGTGAGATTCCGCGCGCCTGGCATGGCCTCGCTGCGGCAGAGGCAGTCATCGAAGAGGAGCGACCCGATGTGATCCTGGCGAGCATTGACCCGGAGGCGACCATGGTCGCGGGGGCTCGTCTGTCGCAGCGTCACGGGATACCGCTCGTGCTCGACTTCCGCGATCCGTGGGCCACCTGCGACCTGCGACGTGGCGCGCGCTGGCCGCTGCAGCGCCGCCTGGTCGATGCGATTGAGCGGGGTGCGGTGGAGCAGGCGGCGGCGGTCATCTGGAACACCGAGACGGCGCGGACGGCGGCAGCCGCGCACTATGGGCCGGAGCTCGCGGCCAAGTTCTCGGTGGTCCGCAACCACCACGACAGTGGACTGATCGGCCGTTCGGTGGCGCAGCAGCCCGACGCGCAGGGGCCGTTCCGCCTGCTGATCCTCGGCCGGTTGCGGAAGTATGTGGAGGGAGCGGTGCTCTTTCGGGCGCTGGCGCTGCTGCGGGCCGCTGGTGTGACGGCCGAGCAACTTTTGGTGGAAATTGCGGGCACAGTGCCGGTTGAGAGCGTCAGATTTGCAACCGAGCTAGGCGTTGGTGACCTTGTGAAGGTCAAGGGTTCGGTGCCGCACGCTGAGATCGGCGAGGCGATGGCGCGTGCCGATCTGCTCCTCGCACTCACCCACGCATCCATGCAGCGCATCCCCTCCAAGCTCTACGACTATCTGGCAACCGACCTTCCGGTGGTCGTGCTGGCCGACAACCCCGAGATTGCCGCGATGACCGCGGAGTTTGCGGGTGTCGCGCAGCTGCCGCTGGACGATGCAGCCGGGCTCGCCTCGGCGCTTGCGACAGCGATGGCGAAGCGTGGAGAACGGTTTGATCGTGATGTGTCCTGCTTCGATAGTCGTGTTGCCACGGGGCAGCTTTCGGCGATTCTGAGGCAGGCTGTTGCGCATGGCTGAGGCGTCTGGAATCGAGCGGTCTCCGACCGTCGTCCGTCATCGTCCGGTAGCGCTGTCGATGCCGCGGCTGAGCTTCGTGGTGGTCGGTTTTTCGACCGGGCCAGAGCTGCTGGCCTGCCTGCACCGCTGTCTGCGCCAGACGGGGCTGCAGCGCGAGGAGCTGGAGCTCATCTTGGTGGACAACGGTGGACTGGAGCCATGGCTCGAGGCCTGCCGGCCGCTGCTCGACGCCGAGGTGACGATGCATCGGAATGCAGGGCCGAGCGCGGCACGGAATGAAGGTGCGCGGCTCGCTTCCGCGCCGCTGGTGGCCTTCATCGACGACGACGGCTGGGTTGCTGAGGACTGGGCGATGGCAGCCATCGATGCCATGGCAGCGAGCTCCATCGCTGCCTGCCGCGGCAAGGTGGTCTTCAAGCACCACCCGCTCTTTACGGGCCTTGCCAACAGCTACGATCTCGGCGCCACGGAGTGCGACGATCTGCTCTCGCTCGAGGGCAATCTGGTCGTCGACCGGCAGGCCTTTCTGGAGGTAGGCGGCTTTGACCCAGAGCTGTTTGGTGGCGAGGGGCTCGACCTCGCCTTCAAGCTCCGCACCCGCTTCCCGGACCGTGCGTTGCGGTATGTTCCGGCGCTCTTGATGCAGCACGACTACTGCGACTCTTGGAGCAAGTTCTACCGCAAGTCGCGGCGCTACAGCAGGCGGGATCGCGCCCGCGCGGCCGTCCGACCGGAGGTGCAGGCGATGCTGCTGGCGCATCGTGCCGCAAACCCCCTGCGGAGGCCTGCGCTGCCCTGGTACCAGGTGCCGCCCGTCTGGCTGCTCGAGCAGCTTCGCCGCCTGATTCGGAGTCTGCCCGATGGCTGATCCGAAGGTTTCACCCGCGGGCGAGGCTTGGACCCGATCGCTTGGCTCCTACTATGTGGTGGACCTGCTCGGGCTGGTGGGTTTTGTGGCGCTCACGCCGGCGCTCATCGCCCATTTCGGCGCGGCGCAGTTCGGCGTCATTGCGCTTGCGCAGGGGCTTGTCGGCTACCTCGGCCTGCTCGATCTGGGCATCAAGCCGGCACTCACCCGCATGGTCGCGACGGCCTGGGCGCGGGGCGAAGAGGAGCGTGCACGGGAGCTGCTCACAAGTGGCTCACTGGTGCTCGCCGTGGCAGCCGTTGCGGCGCTTGGCGCGAGCCTCTGGATTGCGTCGGGTCTCAAGCCGGGCAGCGCGGGGCTCTCGGGCGCCGATGCGGCGGCGGTGGCCCCCTTCGTCGCGCTCAAGGGGCTTGAGTTCGCGGTCTCGTTGCTGCTGAGCCCCTTTGAGTCTGCCAACTATGGCATGGACCGTGTGGTGCGGATGAATGCCATCCGCGGCGCCGCACGGGTGCTCGAGTTGGCCGCAGGCGTGGCGGCCATTGTCTTCGGCTGGCCGCTCTGGTCGCTGGCGGTCTGGGGCATCGCCTCGTCGCTGGTGGGTGGTGTGCTGCAGGCGGCGACGCTGCGCGAGCGGATGGTGGGCTACTTTCCGCGCCTCGCTGAGCTGCGTTGGTCTGCCATGAAGGAGCTCTTCCAGTTCGGAGCCTTCTATCTGGTCAACGGCATGGTGGTGGTGCTGGTCTTCAAGACCGACGAACTTGTCATTGCCTCGGCGCTGGGGTTGGCGCAGGTGGCGCTCTACGCGCCGCTGAACCAGGCGATGCGTGCGGTGCTCAGCGTGGTCACGCGCATCACGGCGGCCTCGGGGGCGCGGCTGACGATCCTCGTTGCCCGCGCGGAGAAGGAGGCTGCCGCCACCCTCTTTGTGGAGAGCCTTGAGCGGACGCTCACCGCCGCGCTCATCATGGCGCTGCCGATGGCCGCGGTGGGTGGTGCGCTGGGGTCGGCCTGGCTGGGCAAACCGGTTTCCGACGCCCTTGTCTGGGCGCTCACGGGCATCATGGTTGCACACATCCCGGTGGCGGTCGCGTCGCGCTATCTCGGCGCTGCCGGTCTGGTGCGATCGGTGACGGTGGTCTCCGTGCTCGAGGCTGCGTTGAACCTCGGCCTGAGCCTGCTGCTGGTGCGGCAGTTCGGGCTTGCGGGTGTGGCGCTTGGCACCTTCGTGGCGCAGCTGCTCACGACGAGCTGGTTCAACCTTCGGGTAGCTTGTGATCACCTTGGGCTCTCGACCGGCCGGGTTGCGAGAAACGCCTTCGCGGCTGCGGCCCGTCGGAGCTGGCCGCTGTTGCTGCTGAGCGCAGCGGCGATCTGGCTGGTGCGGTCTGGGCTGGTGGAGGTTGTCTGGGTGAGCGCGCCGCTTGTGGTGGCAGCGGCCTGCCTCGTGGCGGTTGACTGGATGGCGCGGGAGCGCCGCGCCGCGCCGCCTGATTTGCCGTCTGAGCAAGGAGCCTCTCGTGCCTAAGTTCCTCTACCTGAGCCCCTCCTTTCCGCCGCAGTCCCGCGTGGGCGCGCTCCGGCCGCTCAAGTTCTGCCGCCACCTGCCGGCGCTCGGTTGGCAGGCCGTGGTGCTCTGCGATCTGCACGAGTCGGATGCCATTGATGTGACGCTCTCCGAGGCGCTGCCGGCGGAGGTTACGGTGGTGCGCGACTGGAGCCGGACGGCGCGCCGCAACGAGGCCGCGGTGGCCCGCGGCGAGCTGCCGCGCCCCACCCACGACGCCGGCGGCAAGCCCATCGTCCGCAGGCCTTCCGGGCTCAAGCGCATGCTGCCGCGCGCGCTGCAGAACACCTACCGCTCGCCCTCCTTCTGGTGGCCCTCGCCCGAGTGGGTGCCGCTGGGCCACCACAGCATCGAGATCCCGCATGCGCTCAAGGCGTCGCGGCGACTCATGCGCGAGCACACCTTCGACGCCATTGTCGTCAACGCCGATCCGCACGCAGCGCTGCTGGTCGGGGCGCAGCTCTCGCGCGAGAGCGGCAT
>CAIQPA010000462.1 GCA_903873545.1 uncultured delta proteobacterium | reverse complement strand
TCAAAGTCGCTCTAACGGTTCGCCAATGCCGATTCCAGAGAGGTTGCGCGTGTGGCGACGATTGCACGTGCGCGCTCGAACGCCCCGACCTCCGTCGGAGAGGCAGCACTCCAGCGTCGCGCGACCAATCGCTCGCCGAGCCCCGCCGCATAGACCAGCCGATAGACCTCCCGCTTGGCGATTGAGGCTGCCGAGAGCCCCAACACCCGCAGCGGTTCTTGCGCCAGCTCTTTGGCAAAAATCCGCCGCTGAGCATCGTAACTGGCCGCCATCTTCGCAAAGCTCATCGAGCCGGGCTGCGCATAGACATAGCTCGGCGACGCGAGCAGGCAGGCCGCGTGACGACGACGAACCTTCACCAGAAAATCGCGGTCTTCGCTGAAGCGGAGCGACCTATCGTATCCAGCCTCGCGCGCTGCCTCCATGCGAAGCAGCGACGATGCGTGCGGGAGGTCGGCATGACCTACGCGGGTGAGCGGCGCCCGAAGCTCGTCGCGCGCCGGCCCTTGGCGACCAATGAGATCGCCCGAGCCGTCCGTGATCGCCATCGCCGAGCTCACAAGGCCGGCTTCGGGACAGCGCTCCAGCGCGGCGACCTGCGTCGAGAGCTTCTCGGGATAGACCCAGTCATCCGCATCGACCATGCCAAGGAAGCGGCCCGTAGCCATCTCAAGCGCGGCAGCCCGGGCCCAGCCGCGACCGCGGTTCACGCCAAGCCGCTGCAGCCGAATCCGTGGGTCGTCGAACCGCTGCAAGAGCTCCCACGTGCCATCGGTCGAGCCGTCATCGACGATCAGACACTCCCAATCGGTGAAGGTCTGCTCGAGCATCGAGGCCACTGCCCAGCGGAGCGAACGCTCGGCGTTGAAGCAGGGGATCATCACAGAAACAGTCGGCAAAGCGCCCATCTAGAGCCCCGCTCCGTGCCGATTGAGCGCCGCACGGAAGGCCTGCCAGTAGCCCTCCCACGTGCAGTCTCGCAGCACCCGCTCGCGGCCCCTGGCGCCCTCTGCCCGGACCCTCTCCGGCGAGGCGACCAGCGCGCGAAGATGCACGGCGAGCGCGGCCTCATCATCGGCCTCGATCAGCCACCCACCCTCGCCCTCCGCGACCGCATCGGGGATGCCACCCGTCCGGGCACCCAACACTGCGGTCCCGCAGGCCTGCGCCTCCAGAAAGACGAGCCCGAAACCCTCCACTTCGCGGGTCGCCTCGCGCTCACGGGTCAGCAAGACGAAGAGATCGGATGCTGCGTAGAGCGAGGCAAGCTCCGACTCCGGCACAAAGCCCAGCCACTCGACCATCGACGCAACACCGAGCTCCTCCGCCAGCGCGCGGAGCGACGCCTCTGCGGGTCCCCTCCCGGCAATCGCGTAGCGAAGATCACCGCGCGCCTCCGATGGGAGCTGCGCCAGGGCGCGAAGCACCGTGTCGTGCGCCTTGTAACCGGAAAGCCTACTCACCGTGAGCACCACCTGCTTGCCACCCCAGCCGCGGCGCCCCCGCTCCGCCTCGCGGCCCACCGGGGTAAAACGGGTTGCATCGACCGCCAGTGGAACCACCTCCACAACCGCCTCCGGTGCCGTGCGACCTACCCACTCCGCCGTGTACCGCGAGTTTGCAACCACCACCTGCGCTCCCTCGAGGGTCCGGCGCTGCAGCGTTGACCAGAGCCGACGACGCCACGGAGAACGCGATGGCATCAACTCCATGCCGTGCGCAAGGATGGCATGGAACCGCGGCTGACCCAGCGCAGCGAGGAGCCCCTCGGGATACCAGATCCCACTGACCACAACCGCGTCGCGCCACGCTGGCACACGCATCAGCGCTGCGAGCTCGCGCCGCGGACGCTCGGGGTTCACCCTGTCGGTTGGAACCCCGGGGACCGAAAGCCCCGAGAGCCCTGACGACTGCGTCAGGACCTCCACGGGCACCCCCGAGGCCGCCGCCGCAGAGACGATCTCGCTACTGAGTCTGGCGATCCCTCCATCGCGCGGCGGATAGTCGAAGCTGAAGACAATCACGACAGATACCCAGGCCGGTGGGAACAACGCTGAGGAATGATTACCCCTACTCTCCTCCCTCCGTCAAAGATCGATGCCGCCCCTGCCAAACGCCACGACACAGGCTGCTACTTGGGCGGGGCCGGAGGTGTGGCCGCCGGCATCGGCTGCCGGCCTGCACCGCGGCGCGCCTTCTGCAGCGCCACCAGCGCTCGCTCCGCCTGCACCTGGAACACCTTCTCTTCGCGCGCCAGTTTCAGTTGCAGCTCCGCTGCATCAAAAAGACCCAACGCCACGTAGGCCTGCCCCACGGCAAGACCCGCCCTGGCGATCTCCGTGGTGCTGCCACCGGAGAGCAGGCGCAATTCGCGACCGTCCGCATCAACCATCGCGGCGGCCTCCTCCGGCGCCGCGCCGCGACCTGCTAACTCGCGCACCAAAGCGAGGCGAAGCATCCGGAACCGGCCCTCTGTCGGATAGGTTCCGATCGATGCAGCCAGCCGCTGCATCAGCGCAGGCGACGCGCCCCGCGCCGCCTCCAGCGTGAGCCTCATGTGGGTCGTCTCAACGCTCTCGCCCGAAGCCAGTGCGCGCTGCTGCAGCAGGATCTCGGCAGAGTCATATTTCCGGAGCGACATCGAGATGTGAAAGCCCGCGTCGATGGTCGGAAGCCAACGCGGGCTCCGAGAGATCAGCGCGATCGTCAATGCCAGCGCATCATCGTGGCGCTTCTCGCGTCGCAGAAAGGAGATCGCCGCAACCTCCGCGACCGTCTCCTTCGGCAGACAGGGCACCCACGTCGCAACGATGGTGCCCAAGCGGGTCCAGAACCGCGGACGGACGAGGTAGGGGTTGTTCACCATGAGGTAGTCGTGCGTTCGAGCACAGACCTCCTCTGCCGACTTCCGCTGCTCCGCCTCGTTGATGCGGAAGGCCAGCGACGACTCATCCATCGGCGCCGCATCGACCAGCCAGGCGGCAATCTCGGCCGCTCGCCTGCCGTCACCCTTGGCAAGGGAGCGCCGACCCTCCTCTGCCAGGACAATCGGCGCCACGGGCGACAGCCGCGCCTGCACCAGCACACGCTCTGACCAGGCGCCATCCACCTCCGTCAGGCGGCGCTCGATCCCGACAAAGGGGTTCCGCCCACGCTGCTGACCCAGCCCGCTCGAAGCCGCGAGCTGCGGCGCCGCAACCACCAACACCAGCGCCGCAACCAGACCCACCACCCAACCGCGGAGCGCGAGCCCCTCCCCAGCGGGCGCGGGACGTGCCATCCTCCACGACGCAGTTCCCAGCGAGAGAACCAGAAAGGCAAAGGGCAGGCTCTCCCAGGCCATGCCCAGCATCGCATCGCACACAACCCAGACCGTGAGCACCGACAGCGCAGCCGCGTATCCACGCTGCGAGCCCGCGCACAACCGCCGAACCGTAGTCCCAAAAATCCAGACCCCGACAGCCATCGCCACGACAGCCATCAACCAGCCATGATCGAAGATCAGCTGCGCCGGCTCCGACTCCACGAAGGCCGGGCGATAGCCGCCGCCCACAGGCAGAATGCGGGCACCCAGATCGTGAAACCCGCCCGGACCAAACCCGAACAGACCCGCGTCGCCGAGGTGAGCGTAGGCCCGCTGCCAGAACCCGATCTTGCCCGTCAGCGACCGGGTCGCCTCCGCGACGCTCGGTGACGCCCTCACACCGGCCACCAGAGCCGCACATGCGAGGCCGGCTGCCAACGGCAGCAACATCAACAAGGCCGCCGCTAGGCCGCCGCGGGTCCGACGCGCTACCAACCATGCCAACAGGCCTGCCAGAAGCGCCGCACCGGTCGCGGCCAGCGCGCCATGCGCCTGCAAGCGGAACGCCTGCACCACCAGCAGGAGGCCCGCCACGACCCATGCCGCGCGAGCCCACGCTCGGTCGTCCCGAAGCGCGGCAAGCCCCCACGCCGCAACCGCGCCCAGCGCGCAGAGGCTCCCCGCCACATTGGGGTTGGAGAAGGGGGCCGCCAGCGGCGTGAAGTGCGATGCGGCGGGGAAGAGATAGCTCCCGAAGAGCCCGGTTGCCCCGGCAACCTCATGCGATAGGCCCACCACCATCACCAGCAGGCCGGCCGAGGTGGTGACGGTCAGCAACTGTCGAAATCCTGCCGTCGTCCCGAACCGCATCGCCACCGCATCTGCCACCAGCGCCATGCCGATCAGGCGCACCGCGCCACTCGCTGCTCCACCCGGAGCGAGTGCTCCCGTGTGCGGCAGCGCCGGCCAGAGCGCCCACCCCTGCGCCGTCAGCGGCGCCGCCATCCAGCCCCCGAGCGAGCTCCCACGGAGGAGCGTCAGCGCGGCCAAGACCAGCAGGAAGATGACGACCGGTGAGAGCGGATAGGCATCGTCCCGCTCCCGCGCCGCCCAGAGGCAGCAAAGCCAGGCCGGCACCGCGGCCAGCGCAACCGGCATCGCAAATCCCGCGAGAATGCCACCGCCCGACAGAGGTGCCAGCACCAGCAGCAGCCCAACCACGGCGATAGAAGCCTGCTCCAGGCGCGACGCCTGCGAGCGACCCCTGCGGATGCTCCGTTCGAGCCGTGCGCTTGATTCTCTGGACCGGTCCGACATTCGTCGCTGGCTCGTGCAAGTGTGAGTGAAAACTCACCCTACCACCAAGGCCGAGCCGGAGCGACCAGAAGTTCGCCGCTAGCTCTCGGCGGTGGCCCGCAGTGCAAAGGTCAGCGCGCCGCTGCCCGCGCCTACCACCATCGTGGTTCCCGGCGCGATGCCACCTGCCAGCAGCGTTTTCGCGAGCGGGTTCTGCAAGTGGTGGATGATCGCCCGTTTCAATGGACGGGCCCCGTACATGGGGTCGAATCCCTCCTCTGCCAGGAACTCCAGCGCGTCTTCGGTCAGCTCAAGTCGGATGTCCCGGGCCTCCAGCCGCGAGACCAGCGACTTGACCTGGATCCGGACAATGTCGTCCATCTGGCTGCGAGATAGCGAGTGGAAGATGACCGTCTCATCGAGGCGGTTCAATAGCTCGGGCCGGAAGGTCTCCGACAGCGCCTGCTGCACCGCGACCGCAATCGCTTTGTCGTCGCCGGCCAGCTCTAGGATCTGCTGGCTGCCAACGTTGGAGGTCATGATGATGACCGCATTCTTGAAGTCGACCGTCCGCCCCTTCGCATCGGTCAACCGGCCATCGTCGAGGACCTGCAGCAGGATGTTGGTCACATCACGGTGCGCCTTCTCGATCTCATCGAGCAGGATCACCGCGTAGGGGCGCCGACGCACGGCTTCCGTCAGCTGGCCGCCCTCGTCGTACCCCACGTAGCCGGGCGGTGCACCGATGAGCCGTGCCACCGCATGCTTCTCCATGTACTCCGACATGTCGATGCGAACGAGTGCCGACTCGTCATCAAACAGAAAGGCAGCCAGCGCCTTTGCCAGCTCGGTCTTGCCCACGCCGGTGGGCCCCAAGAAGAGCATGCTGCCGATGGGGCGGTTGGGATCGCCAAGCCCGCTCCGCGAACGGCGCACCGCATCGGCCACCGCCGAGATCGCATGCTCCTGACCCACGACCCGCTCACGCAGACGGCTCTCCATCTCGAGCAGCTTCTCCTGCTCCGACGCCACCATCCGCGTTACCGGGATGCCCGTCCAACGCGCCACGACCGCAGCAACATCTTCGGCCGTCACCTGCTCACGCAGGTAGCTCTTTCCGCCAGCGCGCAGCGACGCAAGCTCGGCGTCGGCCGTCGCGATCTGCTTCTCGATCGCCGGGATCTCTCCGTACTGCAGCCGCGCAGCAAGCTCGAGCTCGCCGCGGCGTGCAGCCGCCTCCCGCTCGTATCGCTTCTGCTCGAGCAGCGCGCTGGCCTCACGACGGGCCGAATGCACCGACTTCTCCTGCTGCCAGACAACCTTCTTTGAGGCCGCGGAGGCACGCAGATCGGCGATCTCATGCTCTGCCGCTTGAAGGCGATCATGGGAGGCCTTGTCGTCCTCGTTCCGCAGCGCCTCCCGCTCAATCTCGAGCGAGATGAGCCGCCGCTCGAGATCATCGATCTCGCTCGGCATGCTCTCCGTCTCCATCTTCATTCGGGCCGCGGCCTCGTCCATGAGGTCGATGGCCTTGTCGGGCAGGAAGCGGTCGGCGATGTAGCGGTTCGACAGCGTCGCGGCCGCCACCAGTGCTCCGTCGGAGATGCGCAGACCGTGATGAACCTCATACCGCTCCTTGAGGCCGCGCAGGATGGTGATGGTGTCGGGCACGGTCGGCTCACCGACGAAGACGGGCTGGAAGCGGCGCTCGAGCGCGGCATCCTTCTCGATGTACTTCTGGTACTCCTTGAGCGTCGTCGCACCCATGCAACGGAGCTCGCCGCGGGCCAGTGCCGGCTTGAGCATATTGCCGGCGTCGATGGCGCCTTCGGCCTTGCCCGCGCCGACCATGGTGTGCATCTCGTCGATGAACAGGATGATGCGGCCTTCGTCGGCCGCCACGGCCTTGAGCACCGCCTTCAGGCGTTCTTCGAATTCACCGCGGTATTTGGCACCCGCCAGCGGGCCCGCCATGTC
>CAIQPA010000461.1 GCA_903873545.1 uncultured delta proteobacterium | reverse complement strand
GAGCTTCTTGCCGCGGCTGACACTGACGGTTCCGAAGGCCCAGAGGAGAAGGGCGACGACAATCTCGATGGCGAGGCCGAGCGTGTGTTTGGCCTCGACGAGCTGGGAGGCGTGGAAGGCGTTCTTCACCGAGATGACGGTGATGGTGACGCCCGCGACGAGGATGAGCGTCCCCTCGATGCCGGAGGAGAAGTACTCCACTTTTCCGTGGCCGTAGGGGTGGTCTTTGTCGCGCGGCTTTGCGGCGAGCCAGAGCGCGTAGAGCGCGAGCGAGGCGGTGGCGATGTTTGCGACCGACTCGAGCGCGTCGGAGAAGATGGCCGCGCTGCGGGTCATCCACCAGGCGGCAATCTTGGCGGCGGTGAGCGCGAGGTTGAAGAGCAGCAGGTTGCGGCCCCAGGTGAGCGGAAGGCTTCCTTCGTCCACCGCACGGGCGGGTGGGATATGGGGCGCGCTGGCGGTCATGGCGGGTCCGTGTGGGATGCGCTCGAAGGGGTAGCGTAGTGGCGCAGGCGGGTAGGTCAAAGAGGAAGCGACGGCGCTCGTGATGCGTGCGCTCTAGAACCTTGACGATGTTCTTGCAGGCACTAGCCTTGGGCGCCCGTGCGCTGAGCCCGATTGGGTGCGCTTCCGTGACCCTTCGCGATGGTTTGAAATGTCGCAACGATATGGCGTCGACGCCGAGACCGACCGTCAGGCCGAGCAGCTCTTTTCCCGCTACCTGAGCAACCCAGCGAGCCTCGAGCCCGCCTGGCTCTCCTTCTTCAAGTCGCTGAGCAACGCCGACCTCAAGGCGCTTCAGGTGGCCGTGATGGCTCACCGGAGCGGCGCCCGTACGGCGGTCTCCTCTGCGAGCCTCTCGGTCCAGCCGCCCTCTGCGCCTCCCGCGCTGCCGCGGGTCACGCAGCAGACCGCGCTGATTGGCGGGTCGAGCGAGGCGAGCTTGGCCTGGCGCGTATCGCGGATGGTGGAGGCCTGGCGTTCGCGCGGCCATCGTGCTGCATCGACCGATCCGCTTACGTCGGCTGCGGCGCCGCCGTCGGAGCTGATGCCGGGAGCATTCGGGCTGACAGAGACAGAGATGGACCGTGCGGTGGCGACGGAGATTCCGGGTCAGAGCAGCTCGACGCCCCGTCAGGTGCTGCAGTTTCTGCGCGACACCTACGGCGGGGGCATCGGCTACGAGTTCATGCAGGTGGAGCAGCCGGAGGCGCTCGCTTGGCTCATGGAGCAGGTCGAGGGAGGCCTCGGTCAGCCTTCGCAGCGCGACCGGCACTGGATGCTGGAGCGGCTGACGGCCGCCTCGGAGATGGAGAGCTTTCTGCACAAGCAGTTCGTCGGCACCAAGCGGTTCTCGCTGGAGGGGCTCGATGCGGCCGTACCGCTGCTCAACCTCATCATCAACGAGGCGGGCGACGCCGGCGTGCAAGATGTCGTGATGGGCATGGCCCACCGCGGCCGCCTCAATGTGCTCATCAACATCATGGGCAAGAGCGCCTCCTCGCTCTTCCGCGCCTTCGCCGACCAGGATTCGGAGCACTACATCGGCCGCGGCGATGTGAAGTATCACCTCGGCTACACCAACGCCGTCACCTCGCCGAAGGGCAACAGGGTGGCGCTCAGCCTCTGCTTCAACCCGAGCCACCTCGAGTTCGTGGCGCCGGTTGTCGCGGGCCGCACGCGTGCCATCACCGACGGCCGCGGCGCGGGCGCCGGCCTGACCGCGCTGCCGATCAGCATCCATGGCGACGCGGCCTTCATCGGCCAGGGCATCGTCATTGAGACGCTCAACCTTGCAGGGCTCGAAGGCTACAAGACCTCCGGCACCATCCGGCTGGTGCTCAACAACCAGGTTGGCTTTACCACGTCGCCGAGCGATTCGCGGTCGACCCGCTACAGCACCGACGCGATGAAGTTCCTCGGCGCGCCTGTCCTGCATGTGAACGCCGAAGACCTCGACGCCGTCTGGTGCGCGGGCCGTCTGGCCGTCGCCTTCCGTCAGAAGTTCCAGCAAGACATCTGCATCGACCTCATTGGCTGGCGCCGGCACGGCCACAACGAGGCGGATGAGCCCCGCTTCACGCAGCCTGTGATGTACCAGAACATCGATGTTCGCCCCTCCATCCGCGACAAGTATGCGGCGGAGCTGCTGGCATCGGGGCAGCTCGACGCAGCCTCGGACGCGGCCATTGTCAGCGCCCGTCGCGATGCACTGCTGCAGGAGCTGGAGGCTTCGCGCCGTCCCGCCGCAGCGGCACACCACGCCGAGAGCGACCTGCTTGGTGGCCCCGAGCGGCAGGCTGATGCGGTGACCACTGCGGTGCCGCTCGACCGGCTTACCTGGGTAGCCAACGAGCTCTCCCGCACGCCCGACGGCGTCACGCTCCATCCCAAGGCGGAGCGGCTGCTGCAGGGGCGCACCAAGGCGATGGAGCCCGACGAGGCGCTTGACTGGGGCACAGTCGAGTCACTCGCCTACGGCACGCTGGTGGCCGAAGGGCGTCGGGTCCGGCTCTCGGGTCAGGATGCCCGTCGCGGTACCTTCACCCACCGTCACGCCTACTTCACCGACACGCAGACCGGGAAGCGTTGGAGCCCATACGATCGGCTGACGAGCTATGGCGGCCGTTTCGACGCATGGGACAGCCCGCTGAGCGAGGCCGCGGTGATGGGCTTTGAGTATGGCTACGCGATGGAGCAGTCGGCCGCGCTGGTCATCTGGGAGGCCCAGTTCGGCGACTTCGTGAACGGCGCGCAGGTGATTGTGGACCAGTTCATCTCTTCGGGTGAAGACAAGTGGGAGCTGCTCAACGGCATGGTCCTGCTGCTGCCCCACGGCTTTGAGGGTCAGGGCCCGGAGCACTCCTACGCCCGGCTCGGTCGCTTCCTCTCGCTCTGCGCTGAAGACAACATTCAGGTCTGCGACTGCACCACGCCGGCGCAGTTCTTCCACCTGATGCGCCGCCAGGTGCTCCGTCGCTGGAAGAAGCCGCTGGTGGTGATGACGCCCAAGAGCCTGCTCCGTCACAAGTCGGCGGTGAGCACGCTCCGCGATCTTGCGTCGGGGAGCTTCCAGAAGGTCATCGGAGACGCGGGGACCGTGGCGCCGGCGCAGGCGCGCAAGCTCCTGCTCGTCTCAGGCCGCCTCTACTACGATTTGGCGGAGGAGCGGGAGCGCCGTGGCGCCTACGATGTGCACATCGTGCGCATCGAGCAGCTCTACCCGCTGGACGGGTCGGTCCTTGCAGGCGTGTTGTCACAGTACGGTGCCCACACCGAGGTCTGCTGGGTGCAGGATGAGCCGTGGAACATGGGCGCCTGGTACTTCATCAAGGCCCGCTTCCATGGGCTGTTCGGCGATGGCTTCAAGCTCGGATGCATCTCGCGTGCCGAGAGCGCAAGCCCGGCGACGGGCTCGATGGGCGCACACAAGACGGAGAACCAGCGGCTTCTGGCCGCGGCCTTCGGCTAGTTGATGGCGTGCGGGAGCGCGAGGCTGAAGGGGGCGATGCGAGCCTGAAAGGAGCTCCCGTCGTCGCGCACCATCTCGTAGGTGCCCTCCATGGCGCCAAAGGAGGTGGAGAGCGCACAGCCGCTCACATACTCAAAGGCCTGGCCGGGGAGCAGGCGCGGGGTCTCCCCGATGACGCCGGGCCCGCGGACCTCTTGGCGGTCGCCGTTGGCGTCGGTGATGATCCAGTGGCGGTGCATCAGCTGCGCCGGGACGGTTCCCTCGTTGAGGATGCGGATCTCGTAGAGGAAGAAGAAGCGGTTGGCCTGTGGCTGCGACCGCTCGCGGGAGAAGGTGGAGGTAACCGAGACGGTAATGCCTTCGGTGGAGCAGCTGCTTTGGGTCGCCATTGCGGAGCCGTGTCAGGATGGAAGTTGCGCCGGCAAGTTGGTTGTGCGAACGGGTCGCGTCAAGTGTCACGGTAAGCAGCAGGTCGCGCAATGGATTGGTTGAGAACGGCCGAGATGTTGGCCAATCGCATTGCGAAGAATGAGCGCAAGCTCCAGCCCTGGCGGAAGCGGGACCACATCCACGCCTACCGGGTCTACGACCGCGACATTCCGGAACTGCCCCTGGTGGTTGAGGTCTTCGGGCAGGAGCTCCATCTGGGGAGCTTCGCCTTTGAGGACCGGCTGTCGGATGAGGAGTCAGACGCCCGCCTGGAGTGCTGGTCAGAGGCAGCTGCGCGGGCGCTGGGGCTCGATCCCGAGGCGGCCTATGCCAAGCGGCGCCGGCGGCAGAAGGGGCTGGCGCAGTACGAGCGAGTGGCGACGGAGAGCCACGGGAGCGAGGTGGTGGAGGGTGGACTTCGGTTTGGGATCAACCTGTCGGACTACCTCGACACGGGGCTCTTCCTGGACCATCGGACGACCCGGATGGAGGTTCAGCGGAGCGCGAGCCGGCAGCGGGTGCTCAACCTCTTTTGCTACACGGGCGCCTTCTCGGTGCATGCAGCGGGCGGCGGCGCGGCTTCGACGACCAGCGTCGACTTGTCGCGGAACTACCTGACGCGGGCCTACGAGAACTTTGAGCGGAATGGGCTGCTCGGTACGAACCATCGGTTTGTGCAGGCCGATGTGCTCAGCTGGCTCGACGGTGCGCTGGAGCGGGGCGAGCGCTTCGACCTGGTGGTCTGCGACCCGCCGACCTTCTCCAACAGCAAGCGGACCGAGAGCGATTTCGTTGTTCAGCGCGACCATGTGGCGCTGCTGGCGGCGGTGGCGCGGGTGGTTGCACCGGGTGGCCGCATCTACTTTTCGACCAACTTCCGGAAGTTTGAGCTCGATGCGGCGCTGGAGCCGCTCATCGGCCGCCAGGAGATGACGCCCGACTCCATCCCGCCCGACTTCCGCGACCGTCGGATTCACCGCTGCTGGCGGATCGAGCAGGACCTCTTTCTCCGTGAGATCCTGGACAAGCGCGACCGCGAGATTCGAGCGCAGTTCCGCCCGCCGGAGCGGGACGAGCGGCGCAGACCGTAAGACGAGGGCGACATGTTTCGAGACCCATCCATCTTTCGCGACGGCCTCTTCGACGGGCAGGTGGTGCTGGTCACCGGCGGTGGCACGGGCATCGGGCTGGCGATTGCCGGAGAGCTTCGGCAGCTGGGTGCCCATGTGGTGATCGCGAGCCGGACTGCAGAGAAGCTAGCCGCGGGAGCCGCAGCGTTGGCGGCATTGCCCGGGCCGGGCGAGGTGGTCACCCAGGTCTGCAACATCCGCGATCCCGAGTCGGTGGCGGCCTGCGTGGAGGCGGTGCTTGCGCGGTTCGGACAGGTCGACGGGCTGGTGAACAATGCGGGCGGCCAGTTCCCGTCGCCGGCTGTGATGATCCGCAAGAAGGGGTGGGACGCGGTCATCGAGACCAACCTGACCGGTACCTTTCTGATGAGCCAGGCCGTCGCGGAGCGGGCGATGCTGGCGGCAGGTCGTGGTGCGATTGTGAACATCGTGGCGCAGGTGTCGAACGGCTTCCCGATGATGGCCCACACAAGTGCGGCGCGTGCGGGTGTGGAGAACCTGACGAAGACGCTGGCCTTCGAGTGGGCGCAATCGGGCGTGCGTGTGAATGCGGTCGCGCCGGGCGTCATCTTGAGCAGCGGCATCGACTCCTACGCGCCCGAGTTTCGGAAGACCTTCGAGGATAGCATCCCGAGCATTCCTGCAGGTCGGCTCGGCCGCCCGCGCGAGGTGGCGGCGGCGGTCGCCTTCCTGCTCTCTCCGGCTGCGGGCTTTGTGACGGGAACGACGCTCGAGGTGCATGGCGGCGAGCCGTTGTTCGGCAGTGCGGCGGCGGCAAACATGCGCGCCTTCTATGCGGGCCGTCCAACGCCGACCTACGAGTAACGCTACTGTGCGCTGCCAGAGGATGGCGGTGGCAATGGACGACCGAAGCGAGATGTTGTAGTCGTCTCGGACCTGGTTGGATGGCCCGCGAAGCGTTGCATGGGTCGGTCTGGCGGGTCCTATAGCCCTTCAGATAGGTGTCAGATGGATAGTTTCAACCTCGGCGCGAGCGGCATCACAGTTTCGCGCATCTTGAGGAATGCTGCCCCCGCGCGTCTCTACGAAGAGGCGCTCCGCTATGAGCCCGACACGGCCATTGCCTCGACGGGCGCGCTTGTGGCGCTCTCCGGCAAGAAGACCGGCCGCAGCCCCAAGGACAAGCGGGTTGTGGAGAACGCGGCATCGGTCAACGACATCTGGTGGGGCAGCGTCAATGTGAAGCTCCCCGACAGCACCTTCGTCATCAACCGCGAGCGAGCCGTCGACTACCTCAACACCCGCTCCCACCTCTACGTGGTGGACGGCTTTGCGGGCTGGGATCCGAAGTACCGCATCAAGGTGCGTATCATCTGCGCCCGCGCCTACCACGCGCTCTTCATGTGGGACATGCTCATCCGCCCCACAGCGGAGGAGCTCGCCGACTTCGGCACCCCCGACTACACCATCATCAACGCTGGCGGCTTCTCGGCCAACGCGCAGACGGCGGGCATGTCGTCGAAGACCAGCATCGCGCTCTCCTTCGAGCGCAAGGAGATGGTCATCCTCGGCACGGAGTATGCCGGTGAGATGAAGAAGGGTGTCTTCACCATCATGAACTACCTCATGCCGAAGCAGGGCGTGTTGTCGATGCACTGCTCCGCGAACGAGAGCAAGGAGGGCACCACCTCGCTCTTCTTCGGACTTTCGGGCACGGGCAAGACGACGCTCTCGGCTGATCCGGGCCGCCTGCTCATCGGCGACGACGAGCACTGCTGGTCGGATGACGGCATCTTCAACATCGAGGGCGGCTGCTACGCCAAGATGATCAACCTCTCTGCGGAGCAGGAGCCGGAGATCTGGAGCGCGCTCAAGTTCGGCTCGGTGCTCGAGAATGTCATCTACAACCCGCAGACCCGGGTGGTGGACTTTGCCGACACGCGCATCACCGACAACACGCGCGGCGCCTACCCGATTGAATTCATCGAGAATGCGAAGCTGCCCTGCGTGGGCCCGCACCCGACCAACGTGGTCTTCCTGACCTGCGATGCTTTCGGCGTGCTGCCGCCCGTTGCGCGGCTCAATCCGGCGCAGGCGATGTATCACTTCATCAGCGGCTACACCGCGAAGGTGGCCGGCACGGAGGAGGGCGTTACCGACCCCGAGGCGACCTTCTCGGCCTGCTTTGGAGCGCCGTTCCTGGTCTGGCATCCGACCAAGTATGCCGAGATGCTCGCCGAGAAGCTGCGGCATCACAACG
This sequence comes from uncultured delta proteobacterium, assembly GCA_903873545.1. GTDB lineage: Bacteria > Myxococcota_A > Bradymonadia > REDH01 > REDH01 > CAIWGR01. Next base: position 1,273 of record CAIQPA010000461.1, on the reverse strand, counting down.
CCCCCACCTGGCTGGTCAACACCGGCTGGTCGGGCGGTGGTCACGGCGTGGGCTCGCGCATGAAGCTCAAGTACACGCGGGCCATCATTGACGCGATCCACGACGGTTCGCTCGCCAACGCGCCGACGGAGACCGACCCGGTCTTCGGCCTCGAGGTCCCCACGCTCTGCGAGGGTGTTCCCTCGGAGATCCTCATCCCGCGGAACACCTGGAGCGACAAGGCGGCCTACGACCGTCAGGCCAACAAGGTTGGCGCGCTCTTCCGGAAGAACTTTGAGAAGTATGCCGACAAGGCGAGCGCCGAGGTGCTTGCTGCCGCGCCGAAGGGCGAGGCGGTTGAAGGACTCGTGCTGAAGGAAGAGGGCTAGTCTCCGCCGCATCGGCGTTGCAGTTCGGGCCTCGGCAATCGCCGGGGCTCGCTGCGTTTTGGGCCGGCTCGCGTCAGGGCAGCGGCGGCTCGACCGTCATGGGTCCGAGGCCGCCTAGCACTGCGCGCTGCGCCTCGGTGATGGTGCGTGCGGCAGCGATCTCGCCGAGCGTGGTGGCACCGGCGGTCGCGGTGCGGTCGTAGGTGGTGTAGTCCACGCTGTAGAGGCCGAAGCGGGGGCCAAAGCCCTCGGCCCATTCGAAGTTATCGGTGAGGCTCCAGTGGTAGTAGCCGCGTACGTCTGCGCCGTCGGTGATGGCGCGGTGGATCTGCTCGAGCGAGCGGGTCACATGCTCGGCCCGGCGCTGGCCTTCGTGCGTTGCGAGGCCCGACTCGGAAACGAGGAGCGGGAGGTCGGGCCAGCGGTTGGAGGCGGCCATGAGGAGGTCGTAGAGGCCGGGCTCCCAGAAGGCGTAGCGCATCTCGGGCACCCAGTGGGTGTTGTCTTCGGGGCGGATGCAGGAGCCGAAGTCGATGGGCGGGTAGCAGGGGGTGAGTGCGAGCTGCCTGATGGCCTGGGTGCGGGCGGTGACGCCGCCGCGGAAGTAATACTGTAGGCCGAGCCAATCGAGCTTGCCCTGCCAGTCGGGGCGCTGTTCGTCGAAGGTGCCGTCGAGGTCGCTGTCGAAGCCACCCTCGTAGACCGCCTTGGCAAAGAAGATGTTGTAGGCGTAGTCCATGCGGGCCGCGGCGGCGATGTCGGCCGGGTCGGTGCTGGGCTGGTTGTTGCGCGAGGGCTGCCAGGCGATGACCGAGAGGGTGAGACCGACCGAGGCGGCGATCCCGTCGCCGTCTGCGTCGATGGTGTCGTTGGCCTTGATGGCGTTGTAGATGGCGACATGGGCT
>CAIQPA010000460.1 GCA_903873545.1 uncultured delta proteobacterium | reverse complement strand
GGTGGCCGGTGCACGTGAGCGGCTCGCGTCGCAGGATTTCCAGGTGACGGACTGGTACTTCTCGAAGAAGACACTCTAAGGCTTGCGCCGCGAGGGCTCCTGCTGCCTTCGTCGCGGCGCGCGACACTTCGTTGCGCGAGGCGCTGGAGGAAGAGATGCAGGAGCAGGCAGCCATGCCCGGAGAGAGCAAGAAGCGGGTCGCTGCTGCCGCGCTGACGGCGGGACGCGCTGTCACGCGGGGCCTGCTCTGGGGCGCCGGCAAGGTGGCCTATGGGTACAGGGCCATCGATCCCGATGTGCAGCGACACCTCGTGCACGGTCCTGTGGTGGGGCTCGGCATGTTGCTTCCGCGCGAGCGGAGCGTGGTCGCGAAGCCGGACGACGGCTACCTGCCGCTGATCCTGGTGCATGGGATGGCCGGCGACCCGACCAACTTCTACGCGCTGCGTGCCTACTTCGCGGCCATGGGACGGCGCCGCGTCTACGCCATCGACCTCGCCGATGCGGTCGATGTAGAGGCGATGGGGCTCCAGCTTCGCTCCTTCTTGGAGGAGGTCATCTCGGTGAATGGGCTCGAGGCAGAGGCGAAGGTGGATATCATCGCGCATAGCCAGGGCGGGATCGCCAGCCGGATCGCGCTGGAGGAGCCCACCTTTGCTGCCCGCATCGCCACGCTTGTGACCCTGGGTACGCCGCACGCCGGCACCTATGTCGCCCGGTTCACCGCGACGCGCCAGGGCGGAGAGCTTCGGCGTGAGTCGCCCGTCTTTGCACGGTTCGCGACCCAGCTCCCGTGGAGCGGACCTGTGCGGCTCGTCGCCTTCTGGAGCAAGGGCGACCTGCTCGTACTTCCGGCCGAATCGGCAGCGGTAGAGGGCGCGGAGAACATCGAGATGACCGGGTTCAGCCATCTCTCCTACCTGCTCTCACCGCGCTGTTGGCAGCAGGTTTGGGAGGCGCTGCTGGCGACGGCGGCGGAGCCTAAGGCCAGCTAGAAGCTGCAGGTGATGACTGGCGGGCCGGAGCCTCCGAAATCGGCGTCGTTCATGGCACCGAGGGTGAGGCTGCCCCAATCGTCATGGTCGGTGAGGGTCGTGAACGTCCCACCGCAGTCGGTGGCCTCCTCCGCGTAGGCGTTGAGGTTTTGGGCGTAGGGTGTCGCGTCGATGAGGGTGTTGAGGTTCCAGTCGATACCGGGGCTCCCACAGACACCCGAGGCCTCCAAGATACGACTCTCGTTCATGGTCGGGTTGAGGCCATAGGAGTAGTCGAGCGCGCCGTCTCCGACTGCGTCGCAGCTATCGTCCACACCGCTGTAGTTGAAGGTGTAATTCATGATGGAGGCATAGTTGGGCTTGTTGTTGCAGGCCGTGTCGCCGCCGTGCTGCAGCCCGAGGTTGTGGCCGAGCTCGTGATTCAAGATCGTCGCGATGTTGAAGGCTGTCAGCTGGCAGCCGGCAGCGATCACGAAATCGTCGCCGCCGATCTCGCCGAGACCGCCCGCCGAGCGGTCAGTGAAGTCGTGGGCAGAGATGGCGTAGTGGAAGTATCCCTCTCGCTGGATGACGAAGTTGGCGGCTTTCTCGGTCAGGAACTCGCCGTCGAGGCCTCCGGTAATGCGTGCGTCGGCGCTGGTGAGTCGCGTGCCGCCTGTGAAGGGCGCGCCCTGCCCGTAGTCGAGGTGGAGGCGGATGCCGGAGGAGCGGTCGGGATTGGAGACGCCGGCGTTGGCGAACATGGCGATGGCCTCGGCGGCAGCGGCAGCCGTGACCGCGTGCGAGTGTGCCGCGCAGTCGAGGCTGTCGTCGTACCAGTCGACCTCGACAAAGATGTCTTTGCGGAGGGGGCTGGCGCCGAGCGCGGGCAGGTTGAGGCCTCCGCGGGAGCCGAGCACCTCGTCGCCATCTTTGATGCCGTCGCCGTCGGTGTCGTTGTTGCTGGGGGAGGTGCCGGTGTTGGTGGTGCTGATGTAGGTGCCGGTGCCGGTCTCGTAACAGTTGGGGAGACGGTCGGCGTCGAGGTCTCCTGTGTCGGCACAGGTGGGTGCAAGGTTCTTGGAGATGTTGAGCACGGCGGTGCCTGTGGCGGCCGTGCCGTAGGAGTCGACCCAAATGGTGAAGGGCTCGCCGGCGGCAGCGTTCAGGGTGAGTGAGGAGGGGCCGAAGCTGCCGCCCGGCAGATCGTCGTTGCAGTCGGTGGTGAGTTCGGTGCCCGTGAGACGGCAGCCTCGGAAGAAGGAGATGATGGTATCGCGCGTCGAGCCGACCGTGTCGAACTGGTAGGAGCCCGCGGTGGGCGCGATCCAGAAGATCGAGAGGTCGCGACCTCCGCGACCGCCGGTTCCACTGCAGGAGGGGTCGCGGGTTGCCGTTGCGGTCTCGATGGCGAGCGAGAGCGAACCGACCGAGGCGACGGTTCCGACGGTGAGGTCGGTTGCGCAGGTGACCGCCTCCGAGACGCAGGTGGCACTGCAGCCGTCGCCGGCGGTGGTGTTGCCGTCGTCGCAGCTCTCACCCCGCGCAGCCTGGACGACGCCGTCGCCGCAGACCTCGAGGCGGCAGATGGCTGAGCAACCGTCGCCGGCGGTGGTGTTGCCATCGTCGCACTGTTCGGTGCCGTAGATGATGCCATCGCCGCAGCGTGAGCCGGGCGGGGGAACGAGCGCGGCCGTCAGGACGACGGTGCCGGTGGCGTTTCCAAAGCCATCCACCCAGAGGCGGTAGGTGGTACCGGCAACGAGGTTCACGGTGACCGCAGAGTCAAGATTGGTGGTCGCGGTGATGTCGTCGTTGCAGGCGAGCGAGGTGCTGCCCGAGCAGCCCGAAAAGACCTCCAAGAGGGTGTCGAAGGAGGAGCCGGCGGTGCTGATGTTGTAGCTGCCGGAGACGGCAGGACTCCAGGCAAAGATGAGGTCGTTGCCCCCTCGCCCGGTTAACCCCGTGAGGCAGGTCGGCTCCCCCGCGTTGCCGGAGCCAATCGAGGTGGTGGTGGTGTAGTTCAGGGAGGCGGTGGTGCCGAAGTTCACGTCGGACTCCGTCGTGCAGCTTCCGCCTTCGACCGCACAGGCGAGGCAGCCGTCACCGGCGGCGGCGTTGCCGTCGTCACAGGCCTCGCCCGCCTGCAGGAAGCCGTCGCCGCAGGCGGCCGCGAGACAGCTATTGGTGCAGGCGTCGGTGTTGGAGCTGTTCGTATCGTCGCAGGCCTCGCCCGGCTGCACGAAGCCGTCGCCGCAGGTGGCCGCGAGACAGGCGTTGGTACAGGTGTCGGTGTTGGAGCTGTTGGCATCGTCGCAGACCTCGACACCGGCTCGGACGAAGCCGTCGCCGCAGGTGGCGGCCAAGCAGGTGTTGGTGCAGGCGTCGGTGTTGAAGGTGTTGCCATCATCGCAGGTCTCGACACCTGTGCGGACGAAGCCATCGCCACAGCGGGGTGCTGCGCAGGCGTTGGTGCAGGCGTCGGTGTTCAGGCTGTTGCCGTCATCGCAGGTCTCGCCCGGCTGTGCGAAGCCATCGCCGCAGCGGGGTGCCGTGCAGGTGTTGGTGCAGTTGTCGGTGTTGGAGCTGTTGCCATCATCGCAGGCCTCGCCGGGCTGTTCGAAGCCATCACCGCAGGTGGCGGCCAGGCAGGTGTTGGTGCAGGTGTCGGAGTTGGAACTGTTGCCATCGTCGCAGGCCTCGCCCGGCTGCGCGTATGCGTCGCCACAGCGGGGCAGCGCGCAGGCGTTCGTGCAGGCGTCTGCGTTGGAGGTATTGGCGTCGTCGCAGGCCTCGACGCCCGTGAAGACGAGGCCGTCGCCGCAGGCAGCCGGCACGCAGGTGGTCAGGCAGCCGTCGGTGTTGGACCCATTCGCATCGTCGCAGCCCTCAAAGCCGGCGTGGACGAAGCCGTCGCCGCAGCGCGCGACTGTGCAGAAGTTGCTGCAGCCGTCGGTGTTGTCGAGGTTACCATCGTCGCAGGCTTCACCGGCCTCGGCGCGGCCGTTGCCGCAGAGGGGCAGCGGCGGAGTGGTATCGTCCACCGTCGTGTCGGTCGTGTCGGCCACCGTCGTGTCGGTCGTGTCCTCCAACGTCGTGTCGGTCGTGTCGTCCACCGTCGTGTCGGTCGTGTCGGCCACCGTCGTGTCGGTCGTGTCGGCCACCGTCGTGTCGGTCGTGTCGGCCACCGTCGTG
>CAIQPA010000459.1 GCA_903873545.1 uncultured delta proteobacterium | reverse complement strand
GGCGCCGCCGCCGCCGCCCCGGTTTGTCCAGCCCGCACCGCCGCCGCCACCGCCGCCCGCGCGGCCCGGCGAACCAGCTCCGCTCGTGAAGAGGGAGAGCGGGTAGGTTGCGCCCGCCGCATGTCCGGCAGCTGCTGCCATCTCTGGTTCACGGGGGACAAAGCCGGACTGTCCGAACATGACCTGCTCGCTCTGCGAGAGCAGGCCACCCGCGCCGCTGCCATAGGCGAAGTCGGGGGCCGGGGAGCCGCTGCGGCGGTTCAGCGGTAGCTGCGCGCCCAGACCGCCCGAACCGCCTGAACCCTGCCCGCGGCAGCCCGCAGCGCCTGGTGCGCCCACGACCGGTGCGGTCAGCGACGAGCCGGTCGCGATGGTGTTCACATTCGTGCCCTCGTTACCCATTGCACCCGAGGCGCCAGTGTCGAGGCGGATGCCGAAGCTGTCCAGGGTGAGCCCCGCGCAGCTCCCCGTTGCCGATACACTGCACTTGATACCAGCGATGGGGCCGAAGCCGTCGGGCGGAGCCCCGAGGGCCATGTTGACAGCGCGGAAGAGGATCCCGACGGGGTCTCTGACCGTGATCATGGCCTCGATGTCATCGAGCGGGTTGGTGCAGGGCGGGCCATCTTGCCCGCAGACATTGTCGCCAAAGGCGGTCGCGGCATCAAAGAGCAGCTGGGTGCCCGAGCCACCGGCCGTCCAGACGAAGCCCGTCGTGGTGAGCTCCACCTCGTAGCCGCCGACCATCGCAAAGCCGGCGTCGTCGGGGCCGAGGGTGAGGCCGAAGGGCATCTCGTAGGGGGTCGAGCTGGTCGCGAGGTGGATCTGGCGGATCTTCGTATCCGACGACGACGCGCGCGCCGTGATCATCTCAAAGGCGACGCGCAGGCTCCCGACGGGGTTTCGGAAGGTGCCGAGGGCGAGCTCACCGAAGGGCAGCCCCGTGACAGTGCCGGTAGAGCCGGCCCGGTTGGAGCCGCCCGTCTTCACGAAGATGGCCTCGGTGATGAGACCGTCTACGCCGTCGCAGTTGCTGTCGAGCAGGCCGGGGTCGTTGAAAGGGTCGACCGTTGGCGCAGGCCCAAGGCAGGCTGCGCCTCCTGCGGAGCACTGCCAGCTTCCAATCGCGCATACACCGAGCTTGTTCGGAACGGCGCAGGCGTCGCCGACGATGCGGGTGGTGCCGGTGGCGTCGAACAGACGCACGCCCGTGGCGAGGTCGTCTGCGGTGCCGTCACAGTCGTTATCGATGCTGTCGCAGACCTCGATGGTGGGCGAAGAGGCCACACAGACGAGCCCCTCGGTGCCGGGGCCGCAGAGCCGGAAGCCCGCGCGGCAGGCGCCGAGCACCGTCACATTCGAGGCGTCCATGATGCAGGCGTCGCCTACGCCCACGACCGACGCGTCGCCTAGGCCGTCGCAGTCGTTGTCGTAGCCGTCGCAGACCTCGGTCTTGGTGGGGTTCACGCAGTCCTGGGTGTCGTCGCAGTCGTCGCCATAGGGGCCGGTGCGGAGCACGCGGACGGCGGAGCAGTTGCTTCCGTCGCGGGGGTTGACGGCGGTCACGCCGGAGCCGTCGCAGTCAAAGACCAGGTCGCCGCCGGTGGCGAGCGCGTCGCCATGGCCGTCATCGTCGCAGTCGCGGACGCTGAGCGAGGCGCGGCCATCAATCTGCGTCTCGCAACCATCTCCCGCGGTTGCAGAGGTGCTGCAGTCGGCGCGGGTCTCGGGGTAGTCGCAGGAGGGCTTGCAGGCCGAGACGTTGCCGAAGGGGCCGCCCTGCCCTGTGACCTTGCAGAAGCGGTGGGAGGCAGCATCGCCCAGACCCTCGCTGCCACCGCAGTCGTTGAAGCAGCCGTTGCAGTGCTCTGCGCCGTAGAGGAGGTTGCCGTCCTCATCTGTCACGCCAACCTGCTCCTTGTCGTCGCTGATGCCGTTGCAGTTGGCATCGAGATCGGCGGCGCAGGAGCCGGGGAAGGCAT
>CAIQPA010000458.1 GCA_903873545.1 uncultured delta proteobacterium | reverse complement strand
CGGCCCCCGCTGCTGCTGCGCCTGCTGCTGCTGCGCCTGTTGCTGTTGCGCCTGTTGCTGTTGCTGTTGCTGCTGCTGCGCCTGCTGCTGCTGGAGCTGTTGCTGCTGCTGGAGCTGTTGTTGCTGCTGGAGCTGTTGTTGCTGCTGGAGCTGTTGTTGCTGTTGGAGCTGTTGTTGCTGCTGGAGCTGTTGTTGCTGCGCCTGCTGCTGCTGCTGCTGCTGCTGCTGCCCCAAGCGGCCGCCCAATCGTGGAAAGTTGGGAGGAAAGACCCCCGCGAAGGGGTCGGATGGCTGCTGCTGCTGTTGTCGGCGGTTTGGGTCTGCCGCCGTGACCACGACGCCGATTGGGTCGCTGCTCCCCCGACCGCTCTCCGTCTGTACCGCGATGCTGCCGATGACGAGGTTTCCGACACGGTTCGGGCGAAGCAGAAACTGCGTTGTCCGCACGGTGGATCGCCCGCCGAGACCGAACGACATGGAGGTCGAACTTCCGCGGCTCACCACTGTGAAGTCGCTCCCCGCAGGAACGCCGACCGTGCCCTCGGAGCGGAGCACCACCTCTACCTGAACGAGGTCTGCGGCGGTGATCTGCCGCCCGCTCACACGAACCTCGGCATCGGATGGCAGCGCGGCAGCGGCGGGCAATGCAAAGCCCAACAGCACGGAGACGAAGGCAACGGCGACGATGCAACTGCGAACGAACCGCTGTGCGAGCCGGTTCATCGTCACCACTCCTTCTCGATGTAGGTCTCCGGCATCTTCTCCAGTGCCTGCTGAAGCTGAAGGTTGGTGTCACCCGGGTCGAGGCTGTTGAGGAGCTGCATCAGCTTCTTCTTCTTCTCCTCTTCCGGCGTCGGCTTGGCGGCCTGCGCCTCCTCTTCGCCCTCAGGCTTCCCAGCCTGCTCCTCGGCACCCTGCTTCTCTTCCGGCTCGCCATCCTTCTTCTCTTCGCCGTCGCCCTTCTGCTCCTTCGGGTCGCCCTTGTCGCCCTTGTCGCTCTGGTCGGACTTCTCCTTGTCGTCCTCGGAGGGCGGCGGCGGCGGCGGCTTGAGGTCGGGGAAGCTCAGGTCGTAGAAGCCCTGCGCGCCATCCACGACCACCCGCACCTGCTTGATGGTCGACGCGATCTCCGCCGCGGCAATGACCCCTGCATAGCCGGTATCGGGCTGCTTGGCGGCAGGGTCGGAGGGCGCAGAGGCAGCGAGCTGCTCGCCCGTCGCGGGATTGTAGACCCGGATGGTGACCTCGCGCGGGGCGCCGCGCCAAGAGGCCGCGGCTGAGAAGGGGCGCGTTGGTGGCGGCTCGCCCGAACCCTCCTTCTCGGGCTCCGGCAGGTCTACAACGAACCAGTCTACATCGCTGTCGCAGAGACGCTGGTGGAGCAGCGGCCCCTTCGTCAGGTCGACCGTCGTCGCGCTGTCGGGCAGGTCGTTCGGTTCGTTCTTGTCGTTTCCGACGGGGCAGGCAGCGAAGCGGGTGACCTCGAGCTGGTACGGTCCCTCAGCGCCCTCCACATCGGTCACCTCGAAGAGGACCTCGCCACCCTTCTTGCCCGCATCGACCTGGAAGGAATAGCCGGCCTGGCCTCCGATCACCGCGCTCTCGCCCGGCTTGGAACCCTTGTCGCCGCGTTGGGTGATGGTCATCGTGCCGGCGCCCTTGGCACCCGCGCCGCTCCGCAGCGAGGCGGGCGCAACGTCCACAAAGAGCGTGTCGTCAGGCTGCAGGTTGGCGCCATACCAGTCAGGGTTGGCGGCACAGATGCGGGCCTCGTAGCTGCCCGTGTCTGCGCTGGTCGCCGTCTCGGCCGAGTTGTTCGCCTCGAAGCGGTCTTCGAGCGAGCTGCAGGGTGGGAAAATCTCCACGCTGGGCACGTAGCTCATCTCGAGGCCGGGGGCGATGAAGACCCGGAGCAGCGCAACCTTGGTTGCGCCGACCTCGACCGAGATGGTGCGCGTCACAGTGGCTGCGGCAATCTTGTCGGTCTTGCTGCTCCGACCTTCGTCCACCGCGATGGGGCTGGAGGTGTCTTCGCCGTAGAGCGCGATGGCCACGGCGCTCGTTGCGATGAAGGCGGGCGGCGGGCTGCTGCCCGTGTCTTCGCGCAGCCGCTTGAACTTCATGGTCACCTCGACCCGCGCGCCGGGCACGACGGGGAGCGCGAGCCAGTCTGCGTCGCCGCCACAGGCCACCAGCTGCGCCTCGTCTGCCGGCGCCTGCGCAGGTGCGGCAGGGTCGGGCTGTGCCTCTTCCGGCTTGACCTCGCCCTTGAAGAACTTGGCGGAGAGCGGCTTGGCCGTCTCAGGGCTGTCGTTCTCCTCCTGCTTGTCCTCAAGCGCGCCACAGCGGGGGAACTTCTTCAGCAGCGCAATCTCCAGATTCCGGCGCGCCGCCGCATTGGTGGGGTCGATGCGGAGGGCGCGGGTGAAGCGCTCGATTGCGTCGTCGTAGGCCTCCTCCGCCATGAGGAGGTTGCCGAGTGCCACCAACACCTGCACCTGCTTCTCCGGCTCGGCGATGCGCAGGGCCTTGAGCAGCGCGTCGCGGGCCTCCAGCATCTTGCCGGCGTCCATCAGCACCAGGCCGCGGTCGTAGTCGTAGGCCGCCTGCTCTCTCGCAGCCTCGCCCGCCTCTTCGATGCGGGCCGCTGCGGCCTCGTGGTTCTTTACCGCACGCAGCTGCAGCGCGTCGGCCACCACCGGGTCTTGGTGCATGAGCAGGTCGGAGCAGCCGGTGAGGAGCGACAGCAGCGCGAGCGCCGGCAGCGCCCTCCGCGCGTCACCGATGGCGAGGCCAAAGAGCGCGAACAGCAGCGCCAGGCCGACGAACCAGCCGAACTGCTCCTCCCGCTCCCGACGAAGCAACGAGCTCAACTCGGCCGCGTCGAACGAATCGATCTCGCGGAGCAGAAAT
>CAIQPA010000457.1 GCA_903873545.1 uncultured delta proteobacterium | reverse complement strand
TGATGACCACATCCTTCTGGAAGCCCGCCGGCCCCTGCGTGGTCGCCAGCCAGATCTCGGCCATGCCGCCAACCGCTAGCTGGCGCTGCAAGACATACTGACCGATTGTCGCGCCTGCTTTCATGGGACCCCTCGAGGTGAAAATCTACTCTGAGACGGTCTGCGGACGGAAGCAAAAGAACCGGTCGAGATGGTCTTTGGCGCTGATGCGGAACTCCACATCGACCTGCTTGCCAGCCCAGGTTGGCGTGGGGATAACCGTCTCGGGGTAGCCGAGCTGGTGAGGCCCGTAGGTTGTCGCAAAGACCCGCTTGCCGTCAATCATCGCCTCGATGGCCACCTCGCTGCCGCGCGGAAGCCGGTGGGCGTAGTAGGTGTTGCCGGCCTTGAAGCGGAGCTTCTTGCCCATCGTCACGCTGGGCCAACGGATGGACCAGGCGGCCTGCCCGGGCAGCCCGTTGGCGGCGATGCATTCGCGGAAGGAGTCGTCCATCTCGCGGAAGGCGGGGCCGACGAAGAGGTAGGGGTCGGTGCGGCCGCACTGCCAGGCGTTGGCATCCCATCGGTCGCAGCGGACGGCGGCCCCCTTGGGCGGCAGCTTCTCCACGACGGCGTCGCGGATGGCGGTGTAGCCGTCCCAGTGCACCGTCTCCGACTGCTGGATGGTGCCCACCTCCACCCGGTAGTGGCCGGCGTCGAAGCGGGTCTTGGTGCCGCCGCCCAGCCAGGCGCCGCGGTCGATGGCGGCCTCCTCGTCATGGTCCCACGAGGAGAGCAGCCAGAGCCGCTTGAAGCGGTGCCGGTCATAGGGGTCGAGGTCGAGGCCGTAGAGGATGGGCTTGGGGCCCACGCCCACGATGGGGCCGTCGAACCACTGCGGCCGCACGCGGATGGCGTCGCCCGGCGCAAACTCCTTCATCAGCGTGGCGTTGCCCTGGGCGATGACCGCGGGCGTCGGCATGCGCTGAGCATCATACCACTGCGACCAGAAGGAGAAGGCCGTCAGTCCCGCCAGCAGCAGAATCGCTGCGATGGCGAGCAGGCGAGGCGTGCGACGGCCGGCCGCATCCATCAATGGTGGCTGTCGCTGCTGCCCTTGAAGGTACCGCCCTGCACAGCCGCCGAGGCGGTGCCGCGGCTCAGGAGTTCGCCCTTGTCGAAGAAGGCAGTGTCGCGGTCGAGGAAGGGCTGCACATGCACGCCCGAGTCCATGCGGATGGCGTCGCAGGGGCAGGCCTCCACGCAGAAGCCGCAGACGATGCAGCGGAGCTCGTCGATGACGAAGGTCGCGGGATACTTCTCAATCCCGTTGTCGTCGTGCTCGGCCGCCACGATGTGGATGCAGTTGGCGGGGCAGGCGGTGGAGCAGCACATGCAGGCCACGCAGCGTACCTGGCCGTCGTCGCGGTGCATGAGACGGTGGAGGCCGCGGTAGCGCTCGGGGTAGCGCCGCTTGACCTCGGGATACTGGATGGTGGTGACGTCTTTGCCGCCGAAGAGGTTTCGGAGCATCTGCCGCGTGGTCACGGAGAGGCCGCGGATGACCTCCGGGATGTAGGCCTGGACGCGGAGGGTGCGCTCGGGGCGCTCGGTGATGCGGACGGTCACAGACATGGGGGCTCTCAGAACGCCAGTACGATGATGGCCGTGATGACGAGGTTTGCGATGGAGATGGGCAGAAGAATCTTCCAGCCGAGGTTCATGATCTGGTCGTAGCGGAAGCGGGGGAGCGTCCAGCGGAGCATGAACTGAAGGAGCACGAACAAGAGGGTCTTGCCGATGAAGGCAACCAGCCGGAGCGCCACGACCACCGGGTAGGGCAGGGAGATGTCGACGCCGCCGCTGCCGAAGTGGAAGCCGTCGCCGTAGAGGAAGGGCACCTGCCAGCCGCCGAAGAAGATGGTGGCAACCAGCGCGCCGACGAAGACCGTGCCCACATACTCCGAGAGCTGGATGGCACCGAACTTGAGCGCCGAGAACTCGGTGAAGTAGCCGGCCACAATCTCGGACTCGCCCTCGGGCACGTCGAAGGGGGCCCGCTTGGTCTCGGCCATCATGGCAATGAAGAAGAGGAAGAAGGCGACGGGCTGGTAGACCACGCCCCAGGCGGGGAGCCAGCCGCCGATCAGGGCGCCCTGCTGCTGCGCCATCTCGTTGAGGTTGAGCGTGCCGTAGATGAGCATGGTGCCGGCCAGCGACAGCCCCATGGTGACCTCGTAGGAGATCATCTGGGCGGTGCTGCGGAGGCCACCGATGAGGGCGAACTTGCTGTTGGTCGACCAGCCGGCCAGCGCCGCGCCGTAGACCGAGATAGAGGAGATGGCGAAGACGTAGAGCAGGCCGGCGTCGAGGTTGGCGATGGAGAAGTAGTTCTTCTGCTCGCCGCCGACGCAGACATCCATGTAGTCTTTCACCTGCACGGTGCCGGTGCAGTAGAGGTCGCCGAAGGGGATGACGGCCCAGAGCGTGATGGCGGGCAGCAGCGCGAGCGCAGGCGCCACGAAGTGCCAGAAGCGGTCGGCGTTGTCGGGCATCGCATCTTCTTTGAAGAGCATCTTGATGCCGTCTGCGACGAACTGGGGCAGCGAGAGCAGCGAGCTCTGGATGCCGAAGACCTTGGCCCGGTTTGGTCCCACCCGGTTCTGGATGAGCGCCGAGAGCTTACGGTCGCCGTAGAGGGTGAGCAGGCCACCGATCGGCAGCGCGAAACCGAGCGTGATAACGCCGATTTTCAGCAGCAGGATGGCGAAGTCGATGGGCGAAAACATAGAGACCTCGGTCGCGCTACTCGGCCGCGATGGTGGCGGCGAGCGTGGCGTGAAGGGCGTCGAAAGAGTCGAAGGAGAGCGGCATCTCTGCGGCGCGGGCGATGCGGCTCAGCACATCCCAGTCTGCGAGCGCCTGGCCCATGGCCGGTACCGCTGCGTAGGCGGCCTGCGCGTAGCCCGTCTCGTTCACGTAGGTGCCATCCTGCTCCGCATGGGTGGCGGAGGGGAGGAAGATGTGGGCGCGCTCCTCGAGGTCGAGGCCATGCGGGCCCTGGTAGACCACGAGCGCAACGCGGCTGAGCGCAGCGGCGAAGCGGGTGCGGCCGGCTGCGTCGAAGGGGAGCTCGCCGCGCATGAGGTAGAGCGCCTGCACGCGGCCCTGCTCCATCTCTTCGAGGAGCTTGTAGGCTGTGTTGGCGAGGATGGCGGGGCCGAAGACCTGAACGACGCCGGCCCGGTTGGGGTTCTTGTCGGAGGTGATGAGGAAGGCGTCGTTGCCGCCGCTCGGGTTGCCGCCCACATAGACGGTGGCGTTGCCGAGCACCGTCGCAGCGAACTCGCGTGCAGCGAGGAGCGACTCGCAGGAGAGCTGGGGCGAGGTGAGCATGGCCACCTGGCCGTTCGCCTTCGCCACGGCTGCTGTGAGCGCCTCTGCGGTCTGACGGGCCGCGCGGGGCCACTGTACCTCGCGCTGGTCGCGGAGGCGGATGGCGGTGGTGCGGCCGAGGTTGTGGTGCTGGTAGGAGAGGCGGCCCTCGTCGCACATCCAGTACTCGTTGACCTCGGGGTTGAGGCGGGGGCGGTAGCGCTTCACCTCGCCCTGGTGGTGCTCCATGTGGATGTTGCAGCCGCGCGAGCAGCCGGTGCAGAGGCTGTCGGTGGAGGAGAGCAGCCAGACGCGGGTCTTGAAACGGAAGTCGCGGGTGGTCAGGGCGCCGACGGGGCAGAGGTCGGTGACGCACATGGAGTAGGCGTTGTCGAGCTCACGGCCGGGGAAGGTGGTGATCTCGGTGTGGTCGCCGCGCTGCTCGGTGGTGAGCTCGCTGGTGCCGGTGATCTCGTCGCAGAAGCGGATGCAGCGGGTGCAGAGGATGCAGCGCTCGCCGTCGAAGACCACGTGGGGGCCAATGGGCTTGGCCTTGCTCTTGCTGTTCTTCGTGGTGGAGACGCGCGACGGCTTGTGGTCGTGCGTCATGTAGTAGTCTTGGAGCTTGCACTCGCCGGCCTGGTCGCAGATGGGGCAGTCGACCGGGTGGTTCACGAGGATGAACTCGAGGACGGCCTGACGGGCCGCCTTCACGCGGGCGGTCTCGGTGTTGACGACCGCGCCTTCGGTGCACTTGTGGTAGCAGGAGGCGGCGAGGCCGCGGGCGTCGGAGGCCTCTACCAGACACATGCGGCAGTTGCCGGGCGTGGAGAGGGTGGGGTGGTAGCAGAAGTGGGGGATGTTCACGCCAGCCTGCGCGGCGGCCCGGATGATGGGGGTGCCGGCGGGGACAGTGACCTGCTTTCCGTTGATGGTAAGAGTGGGCATGGTCGGAGGCCTAGCGGTCGACTTCGCCACCAATCATGTTGATGGTGTCGAAGGTGGGGATGATGTCGGAGAGCATGCCGCCCTCGATCATGCGGTCGATGCCGCCCATGAAGTAGAAGCAGGGGGGCCGGACGCGGAGCTTGTAGGGCTTCCCGGTGCCGTTGGAGACGATGTAGAATCCGAGCTCGCCGTTGGCGGCCTCGGTGTAGGAGTAGACCTCTCCGGCCGGCACCTGGATGCCCTCGAAGATGAGCTTGAAGTGGTTGATCATGCCTTCGATGGAGTTGTAAACCAACTCCTTGGGGGGCAGCATGATGTGGGGGTCGTCCACATTGAGCGGGCCGCCGGGCAGCCCCTTGAGGCACTGGCGGATGATGGAGATGGACTGCTTCATCTCTTCGAGCCGCACGAGGTAGCGGTCGAAGTTGTCGCCGTTGGTGCCGACGGGGACCTCGAAGTCGACCCGGTCGTAGGCGAAGTAGGGGCTGTCTTTGCGGATGTCGTAGGCCACGCCGGTGGAGCGGAGGACGGGGCCGGTGAAGCCGAGCGAGACCGCTTCGTCGGCTCCGATGACGCCCGTATTCATCATGCGATCCATGAAGATACGGTTCTTTGTTGAAAGTTGATCCAACTTCTTGATGACGTCCCAGAGGCGGGGCTCTGTGGCCTCCCAGCGCTCCGCGAAGTTGGCGGGCAGGTCTTCTTTGAGACCGCCGATGCGGGCGAAGGAGACGGTCAGGCGCGCGCCGGTGACCTCTTCGACCAGGTCCCAGATATGGTCACGGGCCTCGACGGCGTAGAGGAAGGCGCTCATCGCGCCGAGCTCGAGGGCGCCGGCACCCAGGCAGGTGAAGTGGTCGGCCAGACGTGCCATCTCGCCCAGAATCGTCCGGATGTAGTTGCACCGGTCGGTCGCCTTGATGCCGAGCATCTTCTCTACGGCCAGCGCGTAGCCGAAGTTGTTCAGCAGCGGCGAGCAGTAGTTGAGGCGGTCGGTGTAGGGGAAGACCTGGCTCCAGGTGGCGTTCTCGCACTGCTTCTCGAAGCCGCGGTGCAGGTAGCCAATCTCCGGGTCGCACTTGATGACGGTCTCGCCGTCGAGCGTGAGCACCATGCGGACGGTACCATGCATAGCGGGGTGGCTCGGTCCCATGTTGAGGACCATCACATCTTCCTGCACGCCACGCTCAGGGGCGGCGGCCAGGGCATCTGCAATTGCGCGGTTCATGGCTCGGCCTTGCGGGCTTGCGCGAGCTTGTCGACATAGAGCGTCTTGTACTCTTCGACGGCGTCGCGCTCCTTGCGGCGCAGGTCCATGCGGGGCTGGCTCTGCTGCATCGGGTAGTCTTTGCGGAGGGGGTGGCCCTCGAACTCTTCATACATGAGCACGCGGCGGAGGTCGGGATGACCCTCGAACCGGATGCCATACATGTCCCAGACCTCACGCTCCGCCCAGTTGGCCGAGAGCCAGACGCCGGTCACCGAGGGTACAGAGGGGGTTTCCGCGCCAACCGGCACCCGGAGCCGAAGGCGGTGCTTCTTGCTGACCGAGTAGAGCTGGTAGACCACCTCGAACCGCGGGTTGCGGGCGAGGTAGTCAACGGCCGTCACATCCGAGAGCATGTTGAAGGCCATGGCTGGCGTGTCGCGCAGCCAGGTGGCGACTTCGAGCAGGCCGGCGGGCGCCACGATGGCGACCTCGTCGCCGAGCCGGTCGGTGGTCTCGAGGATGTGCTGGGGGAAGGCGGCGACGAGGCTGTCGAGGGCAGCGCGGCTCATGCCGGCACCGCGGCGATGGCGGGGGCAACGTCGGAGGCTGCGCGGGGGCCATCCCACTTCTCGCGCTGGATCTTGTCCTGCAGCATCATGAGGGCGTCGAGCACCTGCTCGGGGCGAGGCGGGCAGCCGGGGATGTAGACGTCGACAGGGATGATTTTGTCGATGCCCTGCACGGTCGCGTAGTTGTCGTAGAAGCCGCCCGTGGAGGCGCAGACGCCGAAGGAGATGACCCACTTGGGGTCCGAAATCTGGGCGTGGATGCGGGCCAGATGGGGCGCCAGTTTGTGGTTCACGGTGCCGACCACCCAGAGCAGGTCGGCCTGGCGGGGCGAGAAACGGGGAATCTCGGCGCCGAAGCGGGAGACGTCGTAGCGGGCGCAGGCGACCGCCATATACTCCATGCCGCAGCAGGCGGTGACGAAGGGGTACTGGAAGAGCGAGAACTTCCGTGCCCAGTTGACTGCTGTCTCGAGGCGCGACGCGACTACGCCGGGAACGCCGATATCTACTCCCATTCGAGTCCTCCCTTGCGCCACTCGTAGATGAGGCCCACGACCAGCACGCCCACAAAGAACATCGCGGCCGCAAGGCCGGCGCCTCCGAACTCCTTGGCGACAATCGCCCAGGGCATCAGGAAGACGGTCTCCAGGTCGAACATCACGAAGCTGATGGCGACCATGTAGAACTTCACATCGATGCGAATGCGGGCGTCGCCGAGCGGCTCACTGCCGGCCTCGTAGACCTGCTTCTTGTAGCGGTTCGGCAGCTTTTTGCCGAAGAGGGTCGCCATCGCGACGATGGTACCTGCCAGCGCGATGCCGAAGAGAAAGAGGACGAAGAGCGCGCCGTAGTCAACCACGGGAGGCCTTTGGAGATCGGTCAGGAAGCATCTCGCGCGGGCTCACAGGAGCAGGGCGGAAGCGTGTGCGGGCGGCTAACATCGGGGGGGCGCAGTGTCAATCAAAGGGCACCGCACCACTACGATGCGGCAGCCTAGTGAAGGGTGCGCTGGATGGCGACCACTTTGCCCAGCAGCGAGGCGTCGCGGCCATCTTCGGGACGGACGATGATGGCTGTCATGGTGGGGTTGGAGGGCTCGAGCCGGAGGTTGCGACCATCGCGGTAGATGCGCTTCACCGTGGCGGCGCCGTCGACCATGACCGCGGCAATCTCGCCGTCGCGGGCCTCGGTTCCGTGGGCAACGAAGACGGTGTCGCCGTCGAGGATGCCGTCGCCAATCATCGAGTCGCCCTTGACCCGGAGCGCGAAGACCTTGCCGCGGGCGTAGCGGCCGAGCGTGCTCCGGTCGATGCGGATGCGGTCGGCCTCGAGCTCGATGGACTCGATGGGGGTGCCGGCCGCGATGCGGCCCAGCAGGGGAACAGACAGGGAGTCATCCTCGACTGCGAACTTGGGGCTGGAGATGATGGTCGTCTCGAAGGTCACGGGAGCCGATTCAAGGGCCGGTGCGTCGGAGAGGACCTCCATGGCGCGCGACTTGGAGCCGACGCGGGAGAGCATCCCCTTGCGCTCGAGCGCCTTGAGGTGGTCGTTGACCCCGTTTGTTGACTTGATGCCGAGCTGCTCGCCGATCTCACGAATCGTCGGCGGGTAGCCCTGGCTGGCCTGATGGCTCTGGATGAACTGGAGGACGGCGAGCTGGCGATCGGTCAGGCCCTTCATGATTGGCTCCTCGTTGCAGTCGGGAAAGGACTGGACGGATGTTCCTACTGAACATGTGAGCATCATGCAAGAAACGAAG
>CAIQPA010000456.1 GCA_903873545.1 uncultured delta proteobacterium | reverse complement strand
GGTCTCGTCGCCACCGAAGCTCCAGGTCACCGCAAGGTTGGTCAGGCCGCCATCGGCATCGAAGCCGCTGACGGGACCGAAGGAGGCAACGCCAAGTTCGGAGATGGAGGCCTCGAAGCCGGTCAGGACGGGGGCCGAGGGGGCGGCGCAGGCCGTTCCGCCATCCTGACGCGGCAGACAGGAGAGGCCCGACGCGCAGCGGTTCGCAACGCCCGACGGGTCGCAGAGCTGCCCCGCGGTGCGGTCGGCGAAGCCGGCAAGCGCAGCCTGGAGCTGGTTGGAGACGAGCCCGCGCTGGTCGATGGTGACGAGGCGGATCTGGGTAGCGGTGGGGAAGTTGTTCACGCCCGTGAGGGGGAAGGTGACATCGTAGTTGGCCTGGCCGAGGAGCGTGGCCGAGAGGTTGCCCTCGATCTGGCCGAGGCGGCCTAACGAAGCGGTGTAGAACTCGGCGCGGAAGCGGGTCACGTCGGCGTTGGTGTCGAAGCCGGTGAGGCGGACGGTCGCCGTGGTCAGGTCGACGCGGGTGACGGTGGCGCTGGCAAGCGAAGGGGCACGGGCTGCAGCGCAGATGTAGGTAGCGTTCGACTGCCGGGTGCAGGCCTGCGGCGCCGTGCAGACGGTGAGCTGCTGGGTCGGGTCGCAGGTGGCGCCCGAGGCAACCGCCGTGGGCGCGGTGTAGAGGGGCGCCGCGATGGCGAAGGGGGCGCTCTCGTTGCCAGCCCGATCGATGGCGACGACCTCGAGGCCGGTGACGGTGCTGCCGAGCGCAGCGGTCAGTTCGACGTTGGTCGAGAAGCCGTTCGTGCCGCTGTAGGAGAGGTTGTTGCGCGGGAAGGTGCCGATGAGGTTCCGCTCGCTTGTGGGCGGGATAGCGCCGGAGCCGCTGCCCTCGCCCGCCGTCGTCACGATCTCGTAGACCTCGATGCTGGCAACGTCCTGCTCGGCGTCGCTGCCGGTGATTGCGATCTGGATGTTGGTGGCGGTGAGGTAGCGGGCGCTGCCCGTTGCAATGAGGGGCGCCGTGGCGGCGACGACAGGCGCAACCTCGAGCAGGTAGGGGGCCTGGGTGCCGATTTCGGCCTCTACGATGAGGTAGTAGGCGCGGCCGGCGATGGCGCTGAAGGTGGTCTCGCCGCGCACATCAGCGGCGGTCGCGCCGTCGGCGCCGCAGGCAATCTCGGAGTCGATGTCGCCGCAGTCGGTGAGGATGCGCACGCTCGTGTCGGCGATGGTGCCGAGGAAGTCGGTGCGGGCCAGGTAGTCGCCCGTTGTGGGCGCCACGAAGACAACAACCTCTTCGACGCCCGGGTTGGCGCCGCAGCCGCCCGCGAAGTCGTCGCCGGCGCCGCTCAGGTTGCCCTGCACGAGGAAGCGGGTTCCTGCCGGCGGGTCGATGAGCGAGGGGTCGATAAGGTCGGCGTCGCCACAGGAGAGCGCATGGTTGATGGAGCAGGTGGAGGCGCAGACGTCGGCGCTGCCGTTGGCGGCGCCGTTGTCGCACTGCTCGCCCGCGTCGATGACGCCGTCGCCGCAGGAGGCGGTATCGCAGGTCGTGCGGCAGCCGTCGGCGGACGAGTCGGAGTTGCCGGCGCCGGCGTCGCAGGCCTCGCCGCTGTCCACCACGCCGTCGCCGCAGGAGGCGGGCGCGCAGGTGGTGCGGCAGCCGTTGGCGGCCGTGTCGGAGTTGGCGGCGCCGTTGTCGCAGCTCTCGAAGGTGTCGACGATGCCGTCGCCGCAGGCCGCGGAGGTGCAGCTGGTGCGGCAGGCGTCGGCCTCCGAATCGGAGTTGGCGGCGCCGCTGTCGCAGGCCTCGCCGCTGTCCTGGATGCCGTCGCCGCAGGTCGCGGTGGTGCAGGAGGTGCGGCAGGCGTCGGCCGCGCTGTCGGAGTTGGCGCGACCGTTGTCGCAGGCCTCGCCCGCGTCGACGATACCGTCGCCGCAGCCGGGCAGCAGGCAGGCAGTGCGGCAGGGGTTGGTTCCGCCATCGCCGTTGAGCGGGCCGGCGTCGCAGGCCTCGGTCGCGTCGAGCACGCCGTCGCCGCAGCTCGGAAGCGCGCAGGAGGTGCGGCAGGTATCGGCCGCCGTGTCGCTGTTCGCAGCGGCGGCATCGCAGCCCTCGCCGGCATCTACCACGCCATCGCCACAGGTCGCCGCGGTGCAAGAGGTGCGGCAGGCGTTGGCTGCACTGTCGCTGTTGGCGGCGCCGTTATCGCAGACCTCGCCCGCGTCCACGGTACCATCGCCGCAGGAGGCGATGAGGCAGCGGGTGCGGCAGGCGCCGGCGACCGTGTCGCTGTTGTTGACGCCGTTGTCGCAGGCCTCGCCCGCATCGAGCACGCCGTCGCCGCAGGAGGCCAGGGCGCAGGTGGTGCGGCAGCCGTCGACCGTCGTGTCGCTGTTGTCGAGGCCGTTGTCGCAGCCCTCGCCCGTGTCCACCGCGCCATCGCCGCAGACCGGGAGCTTGCAGCTGGTGCGGCAGGCATCAGCTGCCGTGTCGCTGCCGTTCGCGCCGCCATCACACTCCTCGCCAAAGTCCACGGCGCCGTCGCCGCAGGCGGCAAGCGCGCAGGAGGTACGGCAGGCGTCGGCCTCCGTATCGGAGTTCGCGTTGCCGCTGTCGCAAGCCTCGCCAGCGTCGAAGACGCCGTCGCCGCAGAAGGCCGGCTGGCAGTTGTTGCGGCAGGCATCGGCATCGATGTCGGAGTTCGCCGCGCCATCGTCGCAACCCTCGCCCGCATCCACCACGCCGTCGCCGCAGAAGCTCTCACAGACCACCGCGTCAGCGCAGGTCGGGTCGAGACAGTCCACCGTGTCGTCGCCGTTGTTGTCTACGCCGTCGTCGCAGACCTCGAAGCAGCCGTCGACCGTCGCGCAGTCGCTGTCGGCGCAATCGGCATCGCCGTCGCCATCTTCGTCGCCAACCGCCGCGCAGTCTTCCGGCGTCGCCGCGCAGGCCGGCGCGGCCGCACAGTCGCTGTCGGTGCAGTCGGCATTGCCGTCGCCATCTTCGTCGCCGGCCGCCGCGCAATCCTCGGGGGTCGCAGCACAGGCCGGCGTGGCAGCGCAGTCGCTGTCGGCGCAGTCGGCGGTGCCGTCGCCATCTTCGTCGCCAACCGTCGCGCAGTCCTCTGCGGCAGCCGTCTCTACGTCGCAGCTGCTCGAGCAGCCATCGCCATTGTCGGTGTTGCCATCGTCGCAGCGCTCATTGGCGCTCAGCGTGCCATCGCCGCAGCTCTCCTTCGCCGGGTCATCGCCACAGGCGGCAAGAAAGATAACGGCCGCAATGAGCAGACCAAGGCCAGAGACTCGAAGCATGGATTCACGCATGGTGAGACTTCCTTCAGTTTTCAGGATAAACGTTTACGACGGTAACAAAGTTTAGCCGCTTTCCCCCGCATGAGGCAAGGAATCTGCGCCCTGTGCGGGGCCGCCCGTTAGCGCTGTTGCGTCGGAACATTCTCCCGCAGCAGCCGGATTTCGCGCTCCAGCGTCGCCACGCGGAGGTAGAGATAGACCGCCGCCACCGTGGCCACCACGGCCAGCGCGAGCGCGACGGAAAACAGCGCGCCGCCACCCTGCGCCACTGGCGCAGAGGCCGCCGGCTCCTCGACCGGCTCCTCGATCGGCTCCTCGATCGGCTCCAGAAGCACAACCGCCCCCGTCCCGTCCGTCGCCGGCATCCGAACCGTCGGACGCTCATTGCCGCGCATCGCGAGCGGATCCTCTGCCAGCGCCTGCAGCATCGGCGCCGATGGCTCCGGAACTTCCGCCCGCGCCACAATCGCAGGCATCATCATCGTGCCCGCGCCCGGCGCCGCGGCCCGTTGCGCAAGCGACTCGAGCGACTCGTGGCCCAGATCTCCGAACACAGGCAGGTCGAGCGACGGCAGAGGCTCGGCATCATGGGTCGCCGACGACCGCTTCCGCGGACGGATGAGCATCTTTGCCAGCGGCGTCGACAGCACCGGCTCATCCTGAACAACCTCGTTGGAGAGGGTCGCCTGCTCCCCATACTGCGCAAGGTCGATGCGCCGCTGCACCGCCGACTCCTTCGGCAGGTCCGACTCCGTCTGCAGCATCCGGTGCGTTGTCTCGGGATCCACATCCTCCGCCAGCACCATCCGAGGATGGTAGATGAGCGGCGTCCAGGTGCGCAGGTTGCTCGAGGCCTGCTCAAACCCGGTCAGCCGGCCTGAGGCCAGCAGCTCCGCCAGCCGCTCACGCGACAGCGGTCCGTAGATGGTCTGCTCGAGCCGCAAAAAGATCTCCGTGCTGGTGAAGGCACGCATCGTCGGCTCCACCCGCGGCACAATCTGGTTCACCGAAAACTCGGCCACCACGGGCGCGCTCGCCTCGGAGATCGAGGGGTAGCTGCCCGACATCACGTAGGAGGCAACCGATACCGGCTGGCCTGGCTCTTCGGTCGGGACGGGGGTCTCTGCGTCCGGGTCGACCCCGCCTTGCCCGATGGGGCTTCTTCCGATCATGGGGGGCTGCTCGCGGCGGGGGGCTTGGTGAGGGAAAAGGCGTCAAGCTGTTTGCCATCGATGTCGGTGGCTGTCCACGACAGATGGTCGGGCGCCACCTCTACCACAAGATAGTGGTGGGCGCTGATGCAGACCTCGTTGATGGCATCCGCTTCGCCCGGGTAGGCGGGCGCGCCGCCCCCACCGGTGATGACGTAGCGCACACCGTTCATGTCGCGGCTCCGGCCGTAGAGGTGGTCGTGGCCGAGCAGCACAAGGTCGACCCGGTGCTTCTCGAAGAGCGGATTGAGATGGGTCTGTACCCGCAGGTCGCCCGGCTTGCGCTCCGGCGTGCAGGCGAAGGGCGGGTGGTGGAAGAAGACCAGCTTCCACTTTGCCTTCGAGGCGCCCAGCGCCCCGTCGAGCCAGCGCCACTGGGCCGAACCCTCTTCGAAGTCGCCGCTGCTGTTGATGGCGAAGAAGGCGGCATCGCCCCGCTCGAAGGTGTACCAGGCCTCGTTCCCCGGCAGCGCCATGTAGTGGTAGTAGGACTCGTGGTTGCCCTCGTGGTTGCCCAGCGAGGCAAAGAAGGGGAGCCGGCTCATGATGGGGAGCGCCGGCTCGAAGAACTCGCGCTGCCAGCCATCCCAGGGGGCGCCGAGGTCGGTCAGGTCGCCCGTGTTGACCACGAAGCGGGCATCGGCGGCGAGCGCGTCGTCCCACATGCGGCGGGTGAGCGCGGCATGGATGTCGGCGTTGGTGCGCACGTCGCCGTAGGCCATGAAGCGGTAGGT
>CAIQPA010000455.1 GCA_903873545.1 uncultured delta proteobacterium | reverse complement strand
TAGGTGTTCAGGATCTCGACGTTGGCGGTCGCCATGGCGTGGTAGAGATACTCGTTGCCGATGCGACGGGCGGCATCGCCCGTGCACTGCTCCTCCGGCCCGAGGATGGCGAAGCTGACGCCGGCCCGCTTGAGGATCTTGGCCATCGCCTGGGTGACCTTCTTCTGGCGGTCGTCGAAGGAGCCGGCGCAGCCAACCCAGAAGAGGTACTCAGGCGGCGTCTCGAGCTCCGACATGAGCGGGATGTCGAGGCCCTCGGCCCACTCCGCGCGGGTCCGGTTGGGCACGCCCCAGGGGTTCTGGCTGCGCTCCATGTTCTTGAAGGTACGCGACACCTCGGGCGAGACGTCCGACTCGGTGAGAATGATGTAGCGGCGCATGTCGATGATGGTGTCGACGTGCTCGATGTTGACGGGGCAGTTGGCCACGCAGGCGCCGCAGGTGGTGCAGGCCATGAGCTCTTCTTTGCTGATGATTCCGCCGGCAAGGAGGGGGAACTCGTGGTCCTTCTTGCCCTCTTGGAGGACGATGCGGCCCTTCTCCTTGATGTGGTCCTTGAGCTTGTGGATGATCTGCATCGGGTTGAGCTCTTTGCCCGTGTTGAAGGCGGGGCAGTAGTGCTCGCAACGGGCGCACTCGGTGCAGGCGTAGGTATCGAGGAGCTGCTTCCAGGAGAGATCCTCCAGCTTGCTTGCGCCGAAGTACTCGGCGCTCTCGTTCTCGAGGTCGATGGGATAGAGCGCGCCGTTGGGCTCAAGCTTGCGGAAGAAGACGTTGGGCATCGCGCCGAGCAGGTGGAGGTGCTTTCCGAGCGGGATGTAGTTGGCGAAGAAGAGGACGATGGCGAGGTGGCCAAAGTACATCGCTTGGCCGAAGAGGTGCAGGCCGCCACCGGCAGGCTGAGAAGCTGCGCCGCCGAAGAGGCCCGCTACAAAGCTGGCGACCGGCGTGAAGGAGGTGTCCCAGCGGGTCGCAATCTCTGCCTCTGAGGTGGTCGCAATCTCGGCGCCATGAAAGAGGAACTTGGTGACCATGAGGCCGCCGATGCCGGCGAGGATGACAGCCGCGTCGGAGGTCTGGATAGAGTGGGCCGGACGAACGCCGAAACGGCGGATGGCGAGCAGCGTGACGGCTGCAAGGACGAGAAGGCCGGCCACATCCTGCGCAAGCAGCAGGCCGTTGTAGGTGGTCAGACCGATGATCTGGCCGAAGGTGAAGCTCGGGAAGAAGCCCCGGATCATGTACTCAAAGGTCTCGATCTGGAGCATCAGGAAGCCCCAGAAGACAAAGAAGTGGAGCATGCCCGCATACTCGCGGATGACCCGGGTCTGGCCGCCGACCAGCTGCGCGAAACCGACGAGGCGGGGCTTAAGGTCGTCGAGGCGGGTGCGCTTGTCGGTCATGCCAAGCGTCAGATACCGGAAGAGCCAGTAGACCGTCTGTCCGGCGAAGTAGAAGCCCACGCCAAAGGCGATGGCGACAATCAAGGGGCGGAGAAAGTCCATGCACACACCTTCCGTTTCGACGCAGGCGGTAACGCCTCGCGGTGCGCCGCGTCATAGCCCTGACGGGCGGCATCGGCAAGGAGTTGCGCATGGGCGCGCCAGAGAATCGGAAGGCGGGATGGGCGCGCTGCAGGTTGCCTGCGCCCTACTCCACGATCTCGGGCTTCTGGGTCATCGAGCCCGCCAGGTTGCAGCCGGTGCCAGCGCAGGAGAGGCTGAGGACGACCGTCGAGGCCGTCTGCGTCGCGGGGAGGCGGAGCCGAGCGAGGAGGTCGTTCAGACAGGAGGCTGAATCTGGGTTGACCGTCGGCTCCGACGAGCGCCAGGCCGGCTCACCTTCGGGGCCGAGGATGACCTGGGCCCGCCAGGCTTCGATCGCAGCAGGCGGCTGAGGCGCCAGCGTCGGACACTGGGCGCCGATGTCGCCAAGCGCGGCGATGGAGGAGGCGAGGTCTGCCGCTGTGGGCTGCTCGGGGATCGGCGGCTCGACGGGCGGCGCCCCTCCGCCAAGGTAGTAGCGACGCTGCAACAGGCGGGTGGTTGAGGCCCGGGCAAATTGGAGTTTCAGAAGCGCAGCGGAGAGGCAGGCAGCCTTCGGCGCAGGGAGGCTTGCGCCTGCGAACGAGGTAGCAGCAGCGCGGGCGGGCCGCCCCGTCTGCTCGACCTCAAGCAGCACGCCAAGGTAGCCGGCGCTTGCGCCGAGGTTCGGCGTGGCGGCAGAGCCTTCGAGATCGAGGCAGGCCTTTGCAGCGGCGACGAGGCCGTTGAGGACCACCCTGTCTTCGCTCACGACCGGCATCTCGCCAAGTTTGCGGTAGGCGGGCGGCAGCGCAGGCGCCTCATGCCCCGGCCGGACCGCAGCGTGCGCATGTCCTGAACCAGAACCATCGCGGTCGAGCTCGGCGGGGCGTGAGGCCCGCTTCATGAGCAGCACCAGCGCGCCGGAAGCGACCACGACGAGCACGACGACGGCGATTGCCAGCCATGGGCCTCCGTTGTGCCCTTCTCCCGATCTATCGCGCA
Source organism: uncultured delta proteobacterium (assembly GCA_903873545.1). Lineage (GTDB taxonomy): Bacteria > Myxococcota_A > Bradymonadia > REDH01 > REDH01 > CAIWGR01. The sequence continues at coordinate 4,331 of CAIQPA010000455.1, read as the reverse complement.
TCGCCTTCCTGCTCCTTGCGCCCGAGCAGGCCGCCAAGGCCGCACTAGTGACGGTTGGCAGCGCGGTCGAGCGGTCTAGGCGAAGGTGCCGCGGCGGCGGAGCTCGTGGTAGCAGCGGGCGCAGGCCCGCACATCTGCAATGGCCTGGTGCGCGCCCTCGAAGCCCTCGCCAAAGAGGGTCTGATGGAGTTCGGTCAGCTTCGGCCACTTGAAGCCGTAGAGGCCCGGCAGCCGGCAGAGGTCGGCCGTCGTCGTCATGGTGCAGCGATGGGGCAGCCGGTCGAGCGGATTTGGGCGGCCCGCACGCAGGAACTCCGCGCCGAGAACCTTCTCGTCGAAGGCGATGTTATGGGCGATGAGGACGCCGGCCTGATCCATGGCCGCGGCGACAAGGTCGAGGACCGTTGAGAGCGGCATGCCCTCTGCGAGCGCCCGCTCGGTGGTGATGCCGTGGATGCGGGCGGCCTCGTTGGGGATGACGAACCCGTCGGGCCGAATGATGTGCTCGGCCCAGCCGACCTCGCTGCCCGTGTCATCGCAGAGCGTCCAGGCGATCTGCACCACGCGGGGCCAGTTCTGGAGGTCGGTGATGGGCGCCTTGTAGTTGCGGGGAACGCCGGTGGTTTCGGTGTCGAAGATGAGATGCATGAAGGGCCTAGGCGGGTTGGAGGAGGAGGTTTGCTACTTCTTGCGGCCCACCGCAACGGCCGCAGCCATCGCAATGGGGACGCCAAGGATCAGGACCTTGCCCGAGATATGGCGGAACATCGAGCCGACTACGAACAGCACGAAGAAGCCCCCCGCGATCGCGCCGATGACGACGAGTGCTTGGAGGATGTTACTCAATAGGGTTGCCCCATCTGTTGGCTTGTCGTCCATGCTCCCCCCTCCGGCGCCTTGTTCTCTGTGCGCAGCCTGATGGCACGGGTCGGCGCGGGTGGCAACGACAAAGCCTTGCGGGTGGACGAATGCGCCCACGGGGGTGGGCGAATCGACGGCCCTCCGCGACCTTAGTTCAGGTGTGGCGGCCGCGGGCGGCGCGGGATGCGGGCAATGGCCGGGGGTGTTTCGGCATCTTCGGAGCCGGCCGCTGCGGGAAGGCGCGCGGCGCGGTTGAAGGCGTCGATGCGTCGTTGCGCTGCGGCTTCTCGCTCCTTCGCGATGAAGGCCCGCCCCTGGGCGAGGAACATCTCCGGGGTAACCGCGAAGGGTTCGCCAGACGCCTCGGGCAGCGTTGGAACGAAGTCTGCTGGTGTGAAGCGCTCCCTGCGGCTGACATACAAGAGGCGCTCTTGCGGCGTGCGGAACATCTCGGCGTCGTGCCGACGACGCTCGCGCGCGACGAGCCGGTAAAGTTCGGCCTCGGTAGCAACCACCTCGAGCTGGTCGCCGGGGGTGCCATCTTCCTTGAGGTGGAAGTGGGCGCGGAGCTCCGCGAGCATCGCAGGAACGAGCGCCGCCGGGACCTGGAACCAGGTATCGAAGACGCGCAGGATGGCGGTTGGCGGCGTAGCGCCGGGCGCGAGTGGCGCGGGGGCGGGGGCGCTGCCGGAGGCGTCGCAGTGGGCGGGGGCCGCCGGAAAGCGCGGTACGCGAAAGGTCTTCGGTTCGGTTTCGGGGGAATGCTTGGGACGCTTGGCCATGAGACTCCGGGTTACAAGGAGGGGACAGGGACGAGATGCGCCGCAGAGAAAAGTGTCACGGCCTGAGCGTAAAAATCGGAGCCGGGTGGAAATTTTTGCAGACGGGGGCTCCCCCGATGCGGGGAGGGGTTTCGCAGTGAGGAGCCGGCTCGTGCGGCTTTGGCATCTTCGGGTCCAACTTGTTGCCGCGACGCGCGTTTCGTCCTACGCTGCTCAGAGACACCGCCGTGCGCGGACTGAAACGGAACAGCCATGAAGGGACGCATCGTCGGCATCGACTTGGGCACGAGCAATTCCTGCGTCGCAGCGGTGGTAAACGGGGAGCCCGTTGTCATCCCCGACCGCGAAGGCTGGAAGACGCAGCCCTCCGTGGTCTCCTTCCTCCCGGACGGCCGGACGCTCGTAGGGCGCTCGGCAAAGAACCGGCTCCCGATCGATCCCATGAACACGATCTACTCGGCGAAGCGGCTCATCGGGCGCCCCTTCTACTCGCCTGAGGTGAAGGTCGCAGCGTCGCGCTATGGCTACAAGATTGCGGCCGGCAGCGATGACACCCCCAAGATTGTGGTGCGCGACAAGGAGCTGGCGGTCGAGGAGATCCAGGCGCTGGTGCTTCGGCACATGAAGACGATTGCGGAGCAGCATCTGGGCGAAGTGGTCAATCGGGCCATCATCACGGTTCCGGCGAACTTCAACGAGGCGCAGCGTCAGAGCACTGTGCTCGCCGGTCAGCTCGCCGGGCTCGATGTGGAGCGGGTGCTCAACGAGCCCACCGCAGCCGCGCTGGCCTACGGCTCGGCAAACAACAAGCGAGAGCGGATTGCGGTCTACGACTTTGGCGGCGGCACCTTCGACATCACGGTGCTTGAGCTGCGCGACCATGTCTTCGAGGTTCGAAGCACCGCGGGCGACAGCTTCCTGGGTGGCGACGACTTCGACTTCCGCATCGTCGACCTGATTGTCTCCTCGTTCCAAGAGCGCTTCAACTTCGACATCCGGACGGATCGTTCTGCGATGCAACGGCTCAAGGCGCTGGCCGAGCAGGCGAAGATCGATGTGAGCGAACAGGGCAGCGCGGTTGCCCGGATCGCAGAGCTGATCCCGGGCGCCGCGGCGGCGAGCGAATTCGATTTCAAGCTGGACGCGCAGATGATCCGCCAGCGTTGCGCCGATCTGGTGCAGCAGACCTTTGGCGTCTGCGACGAGGCACTCAAGCTGGCGCGGATTTCCTCTTCGGAGATCGACCGCGTGGTGCTCGTGGGCGGCTCAACGAAGAGCCCGCTCGTTCGAGAGATGGCGAAGGCCTACTTCTTCAAGGAGCCCTTCGACGCGATCAACCCGGACGAGGTCATCGCAGTGGGAGCCGCAATCTACGCTCGCGGCCTGGACCATGTTGCCTACCCTTCCGTAAACATTCCAGGTGGCATACCGGCCCTCACGGCGCTGCTGCTCGATGTGACGCCGCACGCGCTGGGCATCGAGACGGTGGGCGGTATTGCAGACAGCCTCATCCTTCGGAACAGCGCCATCCCGACCCGTTCTACACGGACCTTCGTGACCTCTCGCGATGACCAGGAGACCGTCCGCGTGAATGTGCTCGAGGGCGAGTCGCGGTCGGCCTCGGAGTGCCGGCTGCTCGGCGTGCTGACGCTCACGGGGCTCCGTCGTGCGCGGCGAGGACAGGTGGCCGTGGAGGTGACCTTCGAGGTGAAGTCGGATGGCATGCTCCATGTCCGTGCACGCGATAAACAGACCGGTCGTCATACGCAGACCATCCTCCGCGTGGCCGGCGTGATGAGCGACGAGTCGCGCGACGCTGCCCGCAGCCGCGACCTGCCCGCATCGGCAGACCGCTAACGCGATGCAGGAGAGCGATCCGCCGAACCCGCTGCTGCTCTTCGCCTGCGTGCGACCCGAACTGCAGAACGCGATCGGCCAGGAACTTCGCGCGTCGCACCTGCGGGTGGTGGTGACCTCGAATCCGCTCGAGATCAGGCAGGTCGCGGCCGAGCAGGTGGTTGCTGCGGTCATCCTGGACAGCCTCCTCGAGGGGCCTCCTGCCGCGGAGCTGGCGGCGGCCTTTGCATCGGGGCTACCCGAGGAGACGGCCTTCGTCCTGCTCGTGGAGGAGTTGGCGGAGCGCGCCCGCCCGCCCTTTCATGCGGTGGTGCGCATTCCGTGTGGCCATGGCGTGCTGCGTGATGTTGTGATGCGGACGCTGGGGCTCCGATGGGCCGAGTTTGCCGGGCCAGAGCGACCCATGAGCGCGGAGCTGGCAGAGCGGGCGGAGCGGATGGCGGAGCAGACCCACTACGAGGTGCTGGGCATCGCGGACGATGTGCCGGCCGACCAGGTGGTTGCCGCCTTCGATCGGCTGAGCATGCGGCTTCATCCGGAGCGGTTGGCCGCGAGCGGCGTCTCTGCCGACCTGTCTAATGAGGTCTATGCGCGGATCTGCGAGGCCTACCGGACGCTGCGGTCGCCGGGGACGCGTGAGGCCTACGACCTGCAACTTCGGCGTTTTCCGGCGCAGGACAGCGCTGCGATCACGCGGCCCTCGACGACTTCTCTGCCGCTCGAGGAGCTGTCGACCCATCCGATCGCGCGGCGCCACCTTCGCATTGCACAGCAGGCACTGGCTGTGCGAGACTTCGCGATGGCGATCGCGCAGATCCGGTTTGCGGCGAG
>CAIQPA010000454.1 GCA_903873545.1 uncultured delta proteobacterium | reverse complement strand
GAGCTCCGCCTCATCCGCCCCGTCAACGCCTCCATGGGCCTCATGCTCGAGTCTGTGAGCGAGCGACTCTGCGAGCCAGGGCAGGTGCACCACCGGGCGCCAGACAAGCGCCCTGCCGTTCGGATCGCCATGACGGAGCGGGCCGGGCAGCTCCGCATCCCCTTCACGAGCGGCCTCCTCATAGGCATCGGCGAGACGCTCGAGGAGACCATCGACACCCTCTCCGCGATCGCCGACCTGCACCGCAGGTATGGCCATATCCAGGAGGTCATCGTTCAGAACTTCCGCGCCCACGCAGGCACCCGTTCTGCGACCACTGAGGAGCCGTCGGCAGAGCACTTCCTGCGCGTCATCGCGCTCGCGCGCTGCCTGCTCCCCGCGGAGATCAGCCTGCAGGCGCCACCCAACCTGCTGCCCTGCTCGCTCGGCGAGCTCGTCGCGGCAGGCATCAACGATCTGGGCGGCATCTCTCCGATGACGCCCGACTACATCAATCCGGGCCATGCGTGGCCCCACCTCGGCCGGCTCGAGACCGAACTCGGCGCGATGGGCCGACAGCTCCGCGCACGGCTGCCCGTCTATCCGAGATTCGTCTCCAGCGAGTGGCTCGACGAGCCAGTCCGGAGCGCCATCGGTCGCGCAGATACCGAGCGCTGGGCCAGCGGCCCGGTCTCGCTGGAGGAGCACCCGTGAATGTGCAGCTCGGCGGTCTCGCGCCAGACATTGCTGCGGCCCTCGAACGGGCCCTCACCGATGGCGAGATCGGGCGCGACGATGCGCTCCTGCTCTCCGGCGTCGAGGGCGACGCGCTCGACGCGCTCATTCGGGTAGCTGACCTCCTCCGCGCTCGGCAGGCGGGCGAGCTGGTGACCTATGTGGTCAATCGGAACATCAACTTCACCAATGTCTGCGTGAAGTCCTGCGGCTTCTGCGCCTTCTCCCGCGACCTACGCTCCGAGCAGGGCTACTACCTGCCACTCGAAGAGGTGGTCCGCCGCGCAACCGAGGCGGCAGCGATGGGGGCCACCGAGGTCTGCGTGCAGGCCGGGCTCGCTCCGCGCATGACCGGCGGCGAGTACGCCGAGATCGCGCGAGCGCTCAAAGCCGCCCTCCCCGACCTACACCTGCACGCCTTCTCGCCCGAAGAGGTGAAGTTCGGCGCCGGCAGGCAGCGCCGACCGCTCCGCGACTTCCTCACCGAACTCAAAGAGGCCGGCGTCGATACGCTGCCTGGGACCAGCGCCGAGATCCTCGACGACGACATCCGTGCAGCCCTCGGGCCGGGACGCATCAACACGCGGCAGTGGCTCGAGGTTGTGCGCACGGCGCATGAGGTGGGGCTCAAGACCACCGCCACCATGATGTTCGGCCATGTGGAGCAGTGGCACCATCGCATCGACCACCTGCTCACGCTCCGCGAACTGCAGCGCGAGACAGGCGGGATCACCGAGTTTGTGCCGCTCTCCTTCGTGCACGAAGAGGCGCCCATTTTTCTTGCCCGTGGCACCGACGGTCTCGCCCCAGGCCCCTCCGTCACCGAGCGGCTGCGGCTCTACGCCCTCGCGCGCCTCATCCTCGGCGCATCGGTTCGCAACCTCCAGGTCTCGTGGGTGAAAGAGGGGCTCTCCCTCGCGGGTCGACTCCTCGGTGCAGGTGTCAACGACCTTGGCGGAACGCTGATGAACGAGAGCATCTCCACGGCTGCCGGCTCCCGTCACGGCCAGCTCCTCACGCCCGCGCAACTCCGCGCGGTGGTCCGCAGCGCCGGCAGGGTTCCGGCGCAGCGCTCGACCCTCTACCGCCTCCTCCGCACCTTCGAGTCCGAGCAGGCCGAGGGCGAGGGAGCGAGCGAGCAGCTTAACGCTGTCGTGGATGCAGCCGCGACCTTCGGCAGCTACACGGCTCTGACGCAAGACCAGGCCTTCCGCTACGAGCCAACGGCGCACGAGCGCCAGCTCTCCGACTAGAAGCGGGCGAGGAAGGCGAGCGACCGGCGGGCCGCGGCGACCCGTGCGAGGAGCCTCAGATCGTCTGCATCGTCCACATCGAGCGCGAGCGGTGCCGATGGAACGGTCTGGAAGCGAAGGTCCGCTGCCCGCGCGGCGCGGCGATGCTGAGCAAGGCTGTCAGGGGCGCCCAGCGCGAGCGCGAGCTGCGCGCCGCCCGTGAAGGCGAGCATGTTGGTTCCTGCACCCGAACGGCTTGGAACGAGCGTGACGGGGCGCGCGTCGGCGCGGCGCAGGCAGCGGGAGATGGCCGCTGAGTTGGCCAGCGGTAGGTCGCCCATGACCACGGCGATGCGGCTTTGGGCGTGCGAGTGGGCAGATACTGCGGCCTCCATCGCACCAGCGAGACCCAATCGGCCCGGCGGCTCCGGCCAGGCAATCACGCCGGCGTCGGCTGCCCAATCGGACGCCTCG
>CAIQPA010000453.1 GCA_903873545.1 uncultured delta proteobacterium | reverse complement strand
GGTCGGGTAGAGGTAGAGTGCGGTGCCCTCCTCTTCGCGGAGCATCTGCGCGATGGGCACGTTGTAGCAGAGCGTCTTGCCGGAGGCGGTCGGTGTGACCACAACGGTGTGGCGCCGGGCGTGGATGTGGCCCCAGGCCTCTGCCTGGTGGCTGTAGGGCCGCGCCTTGCCCATCTTCGCGAGCGACTCCGAGAGCCAGGCCGGCACAAAGTCGGGCATCGCGGCAAAGTCGCCGGCCTTGGGCGGGAACCGCTTGAGCATCGTGATGGAGTCGCGCGTCCGCTGCGCCCGCTGCAGGCCGCGGACAAATCCCTCGATATCGGGCCCCGCTGCGGCCTCCGCACCCTCCGCGTTGCTCCCTGCTCCGCTCCGCGGCCGGCTCGGGTCGCGGTCAGGGAGTGAGGGGCGGGATCGGGTGGCCATGTGGAGGTCCTTCGGAGCGGGCGCAAGAGGGCTGCGACATACCCCAACCGCCCACCGTTGGCGAGGGTCGCGCTCCGCGGATCTCGACGCGCGCCCTCCGCCGCAATAAGCCCACGGCCCAACGCAGGTAACACCATGTCCGCCCCCGCCGATCAGACCCCCGCCCCCCGCACCGAAGCGCGGGAGCGCCAGCTCGCCTGGATCGCCGCCTCGCTGGTCATCCTCTTCTGGGGCACCGCCTACACCGGCGTAAAGATTGCGCTCGAGGGCTTCGGCCCCGGCCCGCTCGCGCTTGGCCGCTTCGCCATCGGCACCGCCGTGCTGCTCCTCCTCTCCGTCGTCCGCGTCGCCGCCGGCAACCCCGCCGCCCGCATCACCCCGCTCCCCGACCGCGAAGACCTCCTCCCCATCGCAGGGCTCGGCCTCGTAGGCATCACCGCCTACCACCTGCTCCTCAACTTCGGGCAGCAGCAGGTGCCGCCCGGAACCACCTCGCTGCTGCTCCAGACCGCCCCTGTCTTCACCACCATCCTCGTCGGCGCCTTGGGCCTCGAGCGCATCACCTGGCAGGTCTGGGCCGGCATGCTGGTCGCCTTCGCCGGCGCCGCCCTCCTCGTCATCGGACAGGGGCGCACCCTCTCCTTCCAGCTCTCGGCGCTCTACATCGTCGGCTGCGCCATCACGACCTCCTGCCACTTCGTCTTCCAGAAGCGGCTCGTTGCAAAGTACGGCAGCTGGAAGTTCACCGTCTGGAACTTCCTCCCCGCCACCGTCGCGCTGCTCCCCTTCGCGCCCGGCCTCTTCGAAGAGGCCCAGCAGGCCTCCTGGGAGACCTGGGGCGCCCTCATCTACCTCGGCGCGCTGCCCGGCGCCCTTGGCTACGCCCTCTGGAGCTACGCCATCTCCAAACTCGGCCCCACCACCTGCGCCACCCTGCTCTACTTCGCGCCGCTCGTCGCCTTCACCTCCGGCTGGATCGTCTTCGATGAGCCGCCCAGCGCGATGGCCATCAAGGGTGGCGGCCTCACGCTGCTGGGCGTGATGCTGGTCAACTATGCGCGCAGTCAGGCCGCCAAGCAGGCGGCGGCAACATGAGCGCGCCCATCCACATCATCGGCGGCGGCCTCGTCGGTCTTGCCTGTGGCGTGGAGCTGCTCCGCGCCGGCCGCGCCGTCACGCTGCTCGATGCGGGCAGGGCAGGGCGGGGCGCCTCCTGGGCCGCGGCCGGCATGCTCGCGCCCCGTTTTGAGGCCGACTTCGACGACGTCGAGATGATCCGCCTCCTCGTCGAGAGCCAGCGCCGCTGGGCCGACTACGCCGACAGCCTGCACGCCGACGGCCGCGCCGCCGTGGACTACGACGACACCGGCACCCTCTTCGTCGCC
>CAIQPA010000452.1 GCA_903873545.1 uncultured delta proteobacterium | reverse complement strand
AGGCCATGGCGGAGGGAGCGTCGCCGACGAGGAGCCGCGACAGCGTCTGGCCGGTGGCTGCGTCGAGGACGAGGAGCTCATCGCGCGCCTGCAGCAGCACGAAGAGGAGCGAGCGGTCGTCGGTCTCTCGAAGCACGATCGCCGTGGGTAGGCCGAGCAGCGGGAGGTGGCCGGAGAAGGCGAGCGTGGCGCCGCCATCTGCGTCGGTCCCGACCTCGACGGTGGCGATGCCTGCGGGCTGGTTGATGGAGACAAAGAGCCGCTTCAGCTGTTCTGCGTAGGCGAGCCCGCGGCTCTCCATGGCGCCGGAGCTGGTGGAGAAGGGCAGGGTGATGGAGCGGGTCGCCTGAAGCGCGACCGGTGCGCCGGAGCCATCCTGCGCGGCCGAGATGACGCTGAGCTGGTTGCCATAGCGACCGGCTGCGACGAGCTGATCGCCGACCCGCACCAACGCCGCGGTTCCCGCTGCTACCCCTGTGGTGCTGACGGTGGTGGCCTTCTCTACGTCGCCATTGGGGACGCCGACCAGCGACACGGCGCCCGCGAGGCTCCCGACTCCCCACCAGTCCCAGTGGGTCCAGCCATCGCTGGCCAGCGGGCGGCTCCACTCGGAGCGCAGCGCTGTAAGTGCAAAGGGGCTCGCAGCGAGGCCGCTCACGAGACAGTTGGCGCCCGTCTCGTCTGCCGATGCCGGGGGCAGGCCGAGCGCGGTCGTCAGCGCAGCGGGCGCCACGTCGGCGAGGAGGTCGTAGAGGGCGTCGAAGGAGCTGTCGCCATCGCACCAGACGCGGTCGCCCGAAGCCGAGACCTCGAGCAGGTTGAGGGCGTCATCACCGCGGGTCGTCGCGACCAACTGGCCCGGGCCGTCCGCGGTGGGGCGGCTGAACTGGAGCTGCCCGCCGAAGCTGGCCAAGCGAACGGTGGGCCCGTCGAGAATCGTCCCGTTCTGCGTGTCGACGACCGAGACCGAACCGCCCTGATCGATGCGGTACTTCCCGTCGAAGTTCGTGCTGAGCACATAGACGAAGCGACCGTCCGGATGGACAGCGACACCCAGCGGGTAGTGCAACTTCGCAGGGTCGGGCGTGAGCCCCTCGTACTCATCGCAGGCCGCGAGTGCGAAGACGGCGAAGCCGCTGGCGATGAGGGAGCAAAGGCGCATTGATCGCCTGCTAGCAGGGAGGGCGAGCGGCGTGCAACCTGCATCGCCCCGTGCTGTTGGCATCACGGTCAAGCGCCCTGCGTCTGGATGCGCGAAATGTCGGCGAAGCGCATGAAGGCGGTGCGGATGAGGCCGAGGAGGGCGAGCCGGTTCTGGCGGACCAGCGGGTCGTCGGCGTTGACCATCACCTCATCGAAGAAGCGGTCGATGCCGGGCTTGAGACCCACCAGGAGGTTGGCGACCTCGTCGAACCGGAGGGCAGCGACGGCGGAGTCGAGCGACGGGAGCGTGTTGCAGACCGCTTCGCGGAGCGACCCCTCGCAGTTCTTCTCGAAGTAGGCAGGGCTCACCTCTCCTTCGCTGGCGAGCGAGCGGCCGGCCGCGAGGTCCTCTTCGTCTGCCTTCTTGAGGATGT
>CAIQPA010000451.1 GCA_903873545.1 uncultured delta proteobacterium | reverse complement strand
GGGGATGGTGCCGGCGAAGGCCGCGTTGGGCGCACCACCGACATTGCGGAAGAAGGCGAAGGTGGTGGGGTCTCCGATGAGGCCGAACCCTTCACTTCCGATGCTGTCGCCGAAGGCGAGTGAGAAGCCGACAGCGACCCAGAGGATGGCGACGATGGCCATGGCGATGAAGCTCTGGAGCATGGTCGAGATGACGTTCTTCGGGCGGACCATGCCGCCGTAGAAGAAGGAGAGGCCCGGGGTCATGAGGAGGACCATGGCGGAGGCCATGAGCATCCAGGCGGTGTCTCCTGCGCTGATGACTGCAGGGTCGGCGTTGATGGCGCCGGGCGGGGTCATCGCACCTGCGATGGAGAGGAGGACAAGGAGAGCGAGGGCAAGGGACCAAGGCTTCATCGGCGGCTCCGCAGCGAGAGGATCTTCTCTCGGTGTTTATGACGCAGACAACCTGTTTGGTCAAACCATTTGTGACGCAGCGCACTATTTCATCAACTTTGACGCAGCGTGGTGCGTCAGAGTGATGAAATCACTCTCCGTAGGCCACCGCCACCGCCGAAACGCGCCAGCCGCCCGACTGCGCTACCGACTCGATGAAGAAGCCAAAGCTGTGCTCGCCGGCCGTCGGCGTAGCCACCTCGAAGAGGCGGGGCGGGGTCACGCTGCCCGGGCACCAGTTGGCCCGCGGCGCCCGCACGCTGGCGATGGAGCCCATGGGGTTCTCGAGGCAGAAGGTGATGGGCTGGCCGAGGTCGCTGTTGGTGGTCTCGGTGCAGAGGGTGTCGCAGTCCTGGCGCCAGGGGCGGTAGACGGTCTCGTCGCCGTCGACCAAGACATGGTGGTAGCGTTTGCAGAACTCCTCGGCGGGCCCGATGCAGGTGGAGGAGTCGTCGGCCGTGCCGCCGTGGCCGGTGACCCGGTACTGGACCTCGGCGCGGGTTGTGCCCTCGGGGAGGGTGAAGGGGAAGTTGAGCTGGTCGTAGGGCTCGGGGTAGTTTCCGTTGTAGAGGGGGAAGACGCCGAGCACCTTGCGGGGGGCGGGGCCGTCTTGGATTTCGAGGCGGCCGGTGACGTTCCAGCCGCCGTTGCTGCCGCTCACCTGGCCTGCGCCGTCGGCGTAGGTGGTGATGTGGGTGCGGAAGCGGTGGCTGCCGGGCAGGCCGTTGGCGATGTCGGTGACGTCGATCTCGAAGCGCAGGGGGCCGCCGAAGGGGGTGATGGCGCGGACAAGCTCGACGGCGGGGGGCGCCTCGGGGTTCTCGGGGTCATCCATGGTGACCTCGTAGTTGCGGTCGAAGGCGTCGCAGAGCGGGGGCCAGTTCTGGCCGGCAGGCGGGCGGTCGTCGAGCCAACGGGAGAAGGGGAAGCAGGTGGTTTCGAGCTCCATGACCAGGGTGACCCGCTCGAAGGGGCCGGTGCCCCAGTCGGCGGTGGCGACCACATTCTGGAAGTTGGGCTGGGAGCCGTCGCTGGTGATGCGGGCGCTTTCCCAGAGGGTGAGGGTGCGGGGGGCGACGGTGGTGTCGGCCTGCGCGGAGCCCTCGGTGTCGACGGTGGTGTCGGCGGCCGAACCCTCGGTGTCGACGGTGGTGTCGGCCGCGGTATCGGTTGTGTTGGCGGTTGTGTTGGTCGCTTCTTGGGTGTCGCCGCAGGCGGCGAGGAGCAGGAGAGGCAGGACGAGCAGACGACGCATGAGTGGCTCCGCGGGGAGTGGGTGGGCGTGCAAAGATGGGGCGAGCATGGCCGCATGGCAAGGCTGGCAGAGAGCGATGCCATGTTTCGGGGCGGGCCAAAAGTTTGCGCCGATCGGCAAGCGCGGGCGGCGAAGCGACCT
>CAIQPA010000450.1 GCA_903873545.1 uncultured delta proteobacterium | reverse complement strand
CCGAGCCCTGCGATGAACATGGTGAGCCCGAGCCAGGGGGTGATGATGGTGAGGCGCGGCTCCCCAAAGAAGAGCGCGAGCGGCTCTCCGGTCAAGGCAATCGCTCCGCCCGTGAGCAGCGAAAGCAGCAGACTCCAGACGAAGAGCCTGTCGAGCTGCTCGTTGGTGAGCGACTCTCGCTGGATGATGGAGGTAGAGAGGCCGAAGTCTCGGAGGATAACGGCAGCGTCGGAGACCAGCATGCCGACCGCGAGCAGACCAAAGTCTTCGGGTGCGAGCAGCCGCCCGAGCACCGCACCCACGGCAAGCTTGAGAAGCAGCGAGTAGACCTGCGCCACCACGGTCACCACGCCTCCGCGCGCCGACCGAGCGCCCAGCGAGGCACGGACCTCGGAGGTCTCAAGGGTCTTGTGCCGCGCCTGTTCCATCATGCCTGAGCTCCGTTGTCGGGCTCATTAGTCTGCCTGCTTGACGGGTGTCACGCCCTATCCTTGCGCCCGTTTCGCCCTGCTTGACCGCCCACGGCGCCCGACCTACCACGCAACAACGAACTGGCCGGAGCGGAACCTTGCTGCAGATATCTCGACGCGTAGAGTATGCCTTGCGGGCGTCGCTGCATCTTGCGGCGCAAGAGCCGGGTGTATCGCTGAGCTTTCGGGAGATCGGCGAGCAGCAAGGCATACCAAAGGATTTTCTCGCAAAGATCCTGCGAACCCTTGTTGACGCAGGGATTATTGAGAGTTCGCGTGGGAGCACCGGCGGCTTCTGGCTTGCGCGTGAGCCCGGTTCGGTGACCTTCCTGGAGGTCATCGAGGCCGTGGACGGGCGTGTCGCACTCAACCAGTGCTCGGAGCACGGCGAAGGCTGCTCCAAGTCTCCCGCGTGCGAAATGCGCGACGTCTGGCAGGCCGCAGAGCGGGCCATGCTGGAGGTGTTCCGTGATCACACACTGGCAAGCGGCCGGAGCCGGATTGACCTCTTTGCCCTTGCCGCTCGCCCTCGCCGCTCAGACGGCAGCGCAGACGTTCAGTAGCCGTTCCGGAAGGTCACCCGCATGCCTGCCCCGATTTCATGGGCGCCCGCGGAATGGATGACGGCTGTGGCATAGGTGGCCGTGGCATAGACGATCATGGCTTCGCCGTAGCGCTGCCAAGGGAGCTCGTCGCGGACATTCTCGTAGTCGAGGTTGCCGTCAAGCGAGGCCTGAATCTGGGCGGCCTCGTCTTGCCGGTCCCAGATGGCGAGCCGGTTGCCTGGGCGAATGCCGTCGTCCCAGCCGGCGTTGACAAAGATGTAGTCCTGCTCGTGCAGAATGGCCCGGTTCGAGGAGGTACCGATGATCTCGGCCTCGTAATCGACCGTGTTGGCCTTGGGCTCAACGAGGAGCAGCTGCGGCTGGTTGACGAAGAGGATGTCTCCGCGGCGGATGACATTCCAGAGCTGGCTAATCACCCCGGAGACAAGCTCGGTGTCGTCGTGGCGCTGGCGCACCGCGATGCGGCCGATGACTTCGTACTCCACTGCGATGAGCTCCTCTGTCGCATCATCGATAACGCGGTTCACGACCCGGTTGATGGCATACTCCTGACCGACAACCACCTGGTCGGGGTCGACGAACTCGAGGTAGACCTCATCCTCGGGCTGCAGGAGTTCGCGCCCGGTGCGGGCATACTTGATCTTGCCAAGCTCCTGGAGCTCGGAGCCGGTCCAGAACCCCGCCATCGGGTAGAACTTGCCGACATTCTGCTGGAACTTCGCAACGGCCTGCTTGGTAGCGACCTCCGCAGCCGACACTACCACCTCGGGACGAAGGAAGAGGTTGTCTCCCGGGTAGATCCAGTGCGGGTTGGTGACCTGCGGGTTGTAGGACCAGAGGCGGGGCCAGAGATAGGCGTCCTCGAGATAGAGCATCGAGAGGTCGAACAGCGTATCGCCCTGCACAACGGTGTGGCTGTCCGGCAAATCCAAGGGCCCGCCGGGGGCGCGATTGGGATTGACCATCACCTGGTCGGCTGCGGCTTGACCTGCGAACAGGGCCAGAGAAGCAGCAGCGCCGGCCATCGAGATTTGGATGCTTCGCTTCATGGGGAACACCGTGACCTTGAATGAACTACTGGAGCGCCCGCATGCGCTCGGTGGCGCGGCGGGCAGCATCGGTACTGGGATAGGTTGCAGCAAGCTGTGCCAGGACCTCTTTGGTCCGGTCGAGCTGCTGGAGACGCTCGTAGCTGAGCGCAACTTTGAGCAGGGCATCGGGCACCTTGTTGCCGTCGGCATACTCGCTGACAACCTTCTGGAAGAGCCCTAGTGCGTCGTCGTATCTACCTTCGCCGTAGGCGCACTCGCCGAGCCAGAAGTAGGCGTTGTCGAGGTAATCGTCGGCGGGGCCAGAGGCGACGAACTTCTGAAGTCCGGCCTTTGCATCTGCGTAACGGCCCTGATTAAAGGCATCGAGCGAGGTGCGGTAGAGCACGAGCGGAGAGCCGTCGAGCGGGGCCGCTGCTGGTGCGGTTTCAGCGGGTGCGCGGGCGGCAACCGGTGCCGCATCCTGCGTGACAGCTGGGAGCCGGTCGCCGTTGGTGACCACGGGCGGGAGCGCCTTGCGCTGGCCACCGCCACCGCCGCCACCGCCACCGACGGCCGTGGTTTTGGCCGGCGTGCGGGCATCGCGGCTGCCATTGGTGGCGAGCCACTTCTGGTAGAACCCTTCGTCGACGACGACCTCGGGACCGTTGGCGTTGGGTGCTGCTTCGGGCGTGGCGACAGCGACCTGCGGCGGAGGCGCAACAGCTGCAGGGGTGGCTCTGCGCGCCACCGGGGGCTGCGGGCGGGCCGGGTCGAGCGTGACCACGGGCAGCTGCGGAAAGAAGTCGCCTGAGCTGGCAGAACCACGCGCGGAGGGCTGCGGATAACCGGTGCCAGGCAGGTGGATATCGTGGTTCGGGGTACCGGTCCGCTGCCGCTCAAGCGTGAGCCGGGCCGCTTCGACGCGGTCTTGGAGGAGGAAAACCCGCTCCTCAAGCTCTTCGATGCGCACCCGGTAACGCCCGTTGGAACGCTCCAACTCCGCCATCCGATCCTTCATCGTGGAGACATCTTCTGGCGTCACAGCAGCAACGCCGCCACAGGCCGAAAGCCAGGTGAGCGAAAGAGCGCCGAGAAAGAACGGTTTGAGCGGTGACCGAATCATGGACTCAATGTAGCCGACCGACCGCACCTGTCAAAGAAGTCACAGCCATCTTGACGATCCTTTGAGCGCGTGCGAGGGCGACCCCTAACGAAGGAGCACCATGAGCACGCCTGTCGACCGCGAGAACTTTGCCGCTTGGAACGAAGAGATGGTGCGCCAGTTCAACCCGGACGCCTACCACAACCATCCGAGCCCTGTGGTCCGGATGGTGGAGGCGCTCCGCGTGCGCGCCCTGCTCTCCATGCTCTCTGCTGCCCCGCGCCACCGGGTCCTGGAGGTAGGCTGCGGCGCAGGAAACATCCTCGCAAAGCTCCGCTCGACCGACCTTCACGGCATCGACATCAGCGACCTCATGGTCGAGTCCGCCAAGGCCCGCCTCGGCAGCCGCGCAACCATCGTGAAGGGCGACGCCGAACATCTGCCCTACCCCGACCGCCACTTCGACCGGGTCTACTGCTCCGAGGTGCTCGAGCATGTGCTCGACCCTGAGGCGGTCATGAAGGAGATGCGGCGCGTGGTCGCCGACGACGGCGTGGTTGCCGTCTCGGTGCCGAACGAGGCCTTCATCAATGGCGTAAAGCGGGTGCTCTTTAAGACCGGTCCGTTGGGTCGGCTGCTGCTCGGCGCTGGCGAAGGCGGCTATGAGTCGGTGGAGCGGATGGATGATGCCTGGCATCTGCATGCCTTCGACCGCGCGATGCTCGAGCGCATCGCTTCGCCCTACTTCGTCATTGACGAGGTGGTCGCGATCCCAACGCCGGTGACTCCCATTCGGTTCGCTGCGCGGCTCCGGCCCCGCTAGCTCCGCGACGCGCGTCGGCGGGCCGCCACGAGCAGCCAGGCGATCAGCATCGCCGCGACGGCCGCGGGCCATTCGCCGGCCAGAACGAAGAGTGTCTTTCGGGCGGTCATGAGGGGTACATCGAGCAGGAGCGTCTCGGCGCCGTCGAGCGAGGTCTGCTCGAGCAGGCGCCCGACCGGGTCGACGCGGCCGCTGATGCCGGTGTTGGTGCTGCGGATGAGGGTGGTGCGGAGCTCGATGGCGCGGAAGCGGGCCAGCGCGAAGTGGAGGGCAGGCTCACTCGTCTTTCCGAACCAGGCGTCGTTGGTGATGTTGATGAGCAGGTTTGGCTGCTTGGCCGCCAGCTCGCGCGTGAAGGCGGGGATGATGTCTTCGTAACAGATGAGGGCGCCGATGTGGGCAGCTGGCCCAGCGGTGCGTGGCAGCGTGAGGAGGACCGGCTCGGTGCCGGCGGCAAAGTCGCCCATGCCGGGGAGTTGGAACAGGTCGATGCCCGCGAGATAGTAGAGCCAGCGCCCTGCCTCGAAGTTCTCGCTGAAGGGCATGAGGAACTTCTTGTCTGCTAGCCCCATCACCTCGCCCTCGGCGTTGAGCAGGACCGCGGAGTTGTAGACCATGCGGTTGCCGGCACCGGGCGGCTCGCGGAGCTGCTCCTCTTCGGTGAGCGGCCGCATGGTGACGAGGCCGGTCAGCAGTGGCGTGGCGAAACCGCGCTGCGGCACGGAGCGGTCGGCGAGGCTTGTGCCTTCGGCGAAGTCATCCTTGGCGTCGTCGACGAGCGGCGCGTCGCTGCGCGGAAACCAGGTGGTGTCGCGGCCGATGCCGCGGCCGAGCCGCGCATCTTCTCGTGCTCTACCGCGGCTTTCGTAACGGCCGGTAGCGGTGAGCGTGCGCGGCGGGCTGAACATGGTCTCGGGCCAGACGATGAGCTCTGCGCCCTGCTGCTCGAGCTGCTGCGAGGCCCGCTGGTGGATGAGCAGGTTGTTGATGGCCAGCCGCGAGTTGTGCTTCTCTTTGACGCCGATGTTGGCCTCTACGACGCCCACCTTCAGCTGTGGAGCGGCAGCGATATCGGCGTCGATGGTCCCCATTCGGAGCCAGCCCCCGAGGTGGAGGAGTGCGAGGATGGCGGCTGCAAAGAGGGCGCGGCGAGCGGCTCCCTCCCGCTTGGGGCGTTCGATGAGATCGGCGGCCACTGCGTTGGTGGAGGCCAGCACGAAGGTGACGAGCGAGACGCCGCCGAGCTCGGCGAGCTGGGCGAGCGGCAGGTTGGGCGCCTGTGCGTGACCGAGTGCCCAGGGGAAGATCATGGGGTTGAGCGCCTCGGCGAGCGTCATGGCCAGCGGGTAGATGAGCCAGGCCGGGCCGGCGTTGCGGAGCCGGAGCCAGCGGCCGAGCGCGATACCGACGCCGATCGAGAGCCCCTGTTGCGCGGCCAGCAGCAGCAGGAGCCCGAGCGCGAGCGGCAGCGGCATGGCCGCGAAGTCTCGGAGCAGGTTTGTGATCCAGTAGAAGCCGCCGAGGTTGGTGACGACCGCGGTCACCATGGCCCAGCCGAAGGCTGCGCGCACGCTCCCTTTTTCGGCGATGACCAGCAGTGGTGCGAGCGAGAGGAAGCTGAGGGGCCAGAGCCCAGCGTTCGGATAGGAGAGGAAGGTCGCGACGCCACAGAGCGTTACGACAGCCAGGGTTGCAGGCTGGTCGCGGAGGGCGGCGAAGGCCTGGCGCATCAGCCGAAATGGGGCGAGCAGTCGTCTCACGCGGTCGCTCCTTGCGGGCGGAGCAGGAGGAGTTGGAGTGCTCCGGGTACCACTTCGATGCGGATGGGGATCTGGCCCGGCGCCTCGCCGTCGAGGTCGATGTAGGCGGGGTTAGGACCCACCGTTTCAGCCTGGATCACGGCGCCACGGAAGGTCTTCACACAGTCCAGCGTGGTGTGTTTGCCGCGGTAGATGGTGCCGATGAGGCGGAGGACGGCGAGGGGGCCGCCAGCTTCGATAACGGTCACGTCGAGGAGGCCGTCTGCGATCTTGGCTTCGGGAGCGACCATCATGCCGGCTCCAAAGTAGCGACCGTTCGCGACGGCGATGTTGGTGACGGTGTAGGTGCCGACCTGGTTGCCATCGACCGTGAGCCGGATGGCCGCAGGGGTGTAGCGGAGGATGGCCTCGAGGGTCCCGAGGAAGAAGGTGGCCTTGGAGCCGAGCCGCTTCTTGGAGTTGTTGACGATGGAGCAGGCCAGGCCGCCGACGCCGAAGGAGCAGATGTTGAGGAAGTGGCGGCGCTGCTCGGTGCTGCCATCGGAGAAGATGGCGAGGCCGGCGTCGATGGTGGCGGCGGTCGCGGTGGGCAGGGCCTTGGCGGCGGAGAGCCAGTCTTCGGAGTCGAGCAGGAGGCGACGAAAGTCTCCGCCTGTTCCCGACGGTAGGATGCCGAGCCGGATGGAGCCGTGCGCTGCGCCGGAGGTGAGGATGCCGTGAACGACCTCGTTGTGGGTGCCGTCACCGCCGAGCGAGAGGAGGGTGCGTGCGCCCTCCGCGATGGCGTCGCGGGCCTGCTGGGCTGCGTCTCCGCTGCTGCGCGAGGCGCGGAAGGTAACGGGGCCTAGGATCTCGCGGAGCGCTCGCTCGCGGTCTGCCCACTCGCGCCCTACGCGGCCCGCAGCTGCATGCGGGTTGTAGATGACAGAGGTGGTTGTGGCATCCCAGCCGCTCATGGCGACTCCTGCCTGGCGCAGCGGGCAAGGACCCAGTCGATGACGGCGTGCGTGGCAGAGGCGCCGGAGCGCTGGAGGTGGCTGGCACACCGGCTGTTCGAGGTCGCGCCGGCATTGCAGCCGAGCGTGCGCTTTACGAGCGAGCGCCCTGCCCGGGCGGCGTCGTCGGGCCAAACGGCGGCATAGATGGCCTCGCCGCCGCAGCATTCAGGCTCGCCGCGGAGGTCGAGGAGGGGCGCTGCGGTGAGTCCTGCGGCAGCCAGCAGCCGCACCTCATCGTTGGCGAGCGAGAGGATGCGCCGTTCGCGGCAGCCGCCGTGGAGTTGGATGGTGGCCGGCGCCAGCCCCGCGCATTGTGCCGCGACGCCATCGGCCCGCTCTGCGAGGAACTGGGTGAGGTGGAGAGCCTTGCTGCCGAGCGCAGCGGCTGCATCGGGGCATTCGACGATGAGGAGCGAACGATCTGCCGCGAGCGTCGCCAGTTCCGTCGCCTGCCGGTCGGCGAGCTCCGCAAAGCCGGCGCGCCGCGCGGTTGCTCCGGAGGAGCCGTCTGTACCCTCGAAGAGCAGTCCGATGGAGGTGCCGGCGAGAGCGTTGAGGAGAAGCATGAGCTGATCGAGCCGCGCCGCGGAGGCGTCGCTCTCGAGCCAGTGCGGGCCGGCGAGGAGGGCTGTCGCGCCATCGGCGCCATGCCGGGTGCGGAGGTGGTCGGCGCGGGCCTGCTCCTCGTCCGAAAGAAAGCCCTCCAACTCGAGCTCGAGCGCAGCAACCGCCTCGGGGGCGTGGCCGCTCGAGACGGCCTCCGCGCGGGCGGCGATCAGCACCGCACCAACCTCGTTGCCATGCTTGCAGAAGGCGGTGCAGCGGCCGCAGTCGGTGCAGCGATAGAGGGCT
>CAIQPA010000449.1 GCA_903873545.1 uncultured delta proteobacterium | reverse complement strand
TGCACGAGGTCCGCGGTATCTTGCTGCTCCACATCGTGCGCGACGGCGCCATCGAGGATCCTTCCAACCAGCAGGAGGTGCGCCGTCTGTGCCGGGCTTACCCAAACATGCGACTCATCCTAGCGCACATCGCGCGCAGCTTCAACTACCGCAACGCTCGCCGCGGGCTGCACACCATGGCCGACCTCGACAACGTCGTGGTCGATACCTCGGCGGTCTGCGAGACCGAGGCTTTCCGGGCCGCCCTGAAGGTCCTCGGGCCTCGCCGGGTCTTATGGGGCTCTGATTTCGCTGTCTGCGAAGTGCGCGGCCGCTGCGTCAGCACCGGCGACTTGTTCTTCTGGCTGCACCCCGAGCTGCTCCGAACCGACTATGCCGCCCCGACCAACAACGACATGACTCTCGTGGGCATCGAGTCGCTCATGTGCCTGCGCGAGGCCTGCGAGGACACCGGTCTCACCCGCGGCGACCTCGACGATGTCTTCTGCGCCAACGCCAAGCGCCTGCTTGCCCCTCACCTCGCCCCGGCTCTCCCGGCGCCGGCCGCGACCGGGCCCGAACTCTGGCAGCGCGCCCGCACCGTCATCTCCGGCGGGACCGGCCTGCTCTCGAAGCGCGCCGAGATGTTCGACGCCAAGTCTTGGCCCGCCTATTTCTCGCGCTGCGCGGGCAGCGATGTCTGGGACCTCAACGACCGCCGCTACGTCGACTTCGCCGGCGGCGTCGGGGCGATTTTGCTAGGCTATGCCGATCTGGACGTCACCGCCGCGGTCACCCGCCGGCTCTCGCTCGGCACCTACTGCTCCCTGGTCAACCCGCAGGAGGTGGAACTCGCCGACAAGCTCCTCGCCTTGCACCCGTGGGCCGGCAAGGTCCGCTACGCCCGCGGCGGGGGCGACGCCATGAACATGAGCGTGCGTATTGCCCGCGCCGCCACCGGCCGCAGCGGCGTGGCTTTCTGCGGCTACCACGGCTGGCATGACTGGTATCTGGCCGCCAACCTCGGCGAGACCGATGCCCTCAACGGCCACCTGCTCCCCGGGCTCGAGCCGAAGGGCGTGCCGCGCGAACTCAAGGGCACGGCGCTGCCGTTCAAATACAACGACTTTGCCTCCTTTGAGGCGGCCCTGGCCAAGCTGGGCGACAACCTCGCCTGCGTGGTGATGGAACCGATGCGTTCGCAGGTGCCGAAAGACGACTTCCTGCAAAAGGTCGCGGCCCGCTGCCGCGCCGCGGGCGGCGTGTTCGTGGTCGACGAGGTCACCAGCGGCCTGCGTTACGGCCACCCCGGCGCCATGGCCCGCCTCGGCATCGACCCCGATGTCGTCGTCTACGCGAAGGCCATGAGCAACGGCTTCCCCTTCGGCGCGGTGATCGGTCGCGAGCCGGTCATGGCCGCAGCTGACGGTAGTTTTATTTCCTCCAGCTACTGGACCGACGGCGTTGGGCCTTCGGCCGCGCTGGCCGTGCTGGAGAAAGTCGAGCGCCTCGGCGTGCAAAAAATCATCTGGGAGAGCGGCGACCGCCTGCAGCAATCCCTGCGCGCCCTTGCCTCACGCCACCCGGCGTGTCGCCTGCTGGTCGGCGGCATGCCGGCCACCC
>CAIQPA010000448.1 GCA_903873545.1 uncultured delta proteobacterium | reverse complement strand
GCGACCAGCGTGACCCGTCGCTGCCTGGAGATTCTGGGCGATGCGGCCACCGAGCCGGGCAACCTTGTGGAGAAGTGCTACCGCGACGCGAAGATCTACGACATCTTCGAGGGCACGGGCCAGATTCAGCGCCGCATCATCGCCAAGCACCTCTTCGGTGTGAACGCAGTCTGATGCTGTCGGGACGGCCGCTCCGGGCGGTCCACCACCCGCTCTTCGGTCGTCACGAACCCTGGCGACCCCATGTGGAAGACAGCTCGCGCTACCGTGCGGTAGCGCGGGCCGTTTCTGCTGCAGAGGCCGCGCTGGGCGACCAGCTCACGGTTGCGGCGCCGCATGTGGCGACGCGCGACGACCTGCTCCGGCTTCACACCGCGGGCTATGTGGACCATGTGCTCGCGCTGATGGGCGAGCAGGCTGCGCTCGATCATGAGACGCTGCTCTCCGAAGACTCGGTGGAGGCGGCGCTCGCGGGGGCGGGGAGCTGCATCGAGGCGGCCGAGGCGATCATGGCGGCGGAGGTGGATCGGGTGGTGGTGCTGCCGCGTCCGCCGGGCCACCATGCAGAGGCCGATCGGGCGATGGGCTTCTGCGTTTTCGGCAACGCGGCGCTGGCAGCCGAGGCGGCGCTTCGGGCGGGTGCCGGGCGGGTGCTGGTGGTGGACTTTGATGTGCATCATGGCAACGGCACCGAGGCGCTGCTGGCCCATCTGCCGGCAGCGGGCACGGTCTCGTTCCACAGCGAGCGGCTCTTTCCGCAGGACACAGGCGACGAGGCGAGCGACAGCGCGCGGGCCATCTGGAACCGGCCGCTCGGGGCCCGGGCCGACGGCGAGACGCTGCTCCGCACGGTGGCGCGGTTCTTGGAGCGCGAGGGCGCGGCCTTCGACCCGGAGCTGCTGATCGTGGCGGCGGGGTTTGACGGCCATGCAGACGATGCGATGAGCGAGTGGCAGGTGTCGACCGAAGAGTATGCGGTACTGCTGACGCTGCTGCGCGACTTTGCGGAGCGCCACTGCGCGGGGCGGATGCTGGTGACGCTGGAGGGCGGCTACGACCCGATGGCGCTGGAGGAGTGCGTGCTTGCGATGCTGAAGGTGTTGGCCTGATGCAGCCGCTGCGTCTCACCGCTGCGACGCTGGCGCCCCATCTCGAGGCGCTGCTGGCGGCCGATCATCGCTGCTATCCGCGCCCTGTGGACAGGCTGTCGCGCGAGCGGGCCGAGCTGCTGCTGGCGGCCGCGGATCTGCGGGTCCGGCTCTGGTTTGATGAGGCTGGGGAGCCCTGCGGCTACACGGCCATTCACACGATCGCGGCACCTGTGCTGGCGATGCTGGAGCGGCCTTCGGCGACCGCGACAGACCGCGGCTTTGTGGTGCCGGCGACGGTGGGCGAGGCTGCGGCCGGGGTCTATCTCTTCAACTACAGCATCGCCGCGGAGCTGCGGCGGAGTGGGGCATCGCGTGCGCTGATTGCAGGGCTGGCGGACGACCTCGGAGCGATGGCAGCGGGGCTGCCGGTGGCGGCGCTCTGCGTGAGCGATGCGGGCATCCGCGTGGCGGAGCGGCTGGGGCTCCGCGCCCATGCTCGCATCGAGGTGGGCGGCGACCTCGAGACGGTGATGCTCCGCTAACGGTCGTCCCAGGCGAAGGCCATCGCGTCGCCAATGGTCGGAAGGCCGAGGCAGGCTGCCACGACGCGGTCCACGCCCATCGCCATGCCGGCACCGGCGGGGAGCCCGACTTCAAGCGCTGCGAGGTAGCGGTCGTCGAGCTCCACCTGCGGCAGGCCGCGCGCTGCACGCTCCGACTGCGCAGCATCGAAGGCCGCGCGGGCCTGTGCCGCATCGGTGAGGAAGGGGAAGCCGTCGCCGAGCTCCAGCCCGCGCCAGACCAGCTCGCTCCGCTCGGCCCAGCCATCCTCGGCCGCCGCGGTGGAACTGGTCATCTCTGCGGGCCATTCGACGACAACGGTCGGGCTGCGCGTATCGAGCCGCTGCTGGAGTTCGGCAATGACGAGCGACAGCAGCGCGAGCCGGTCTGCAGCCAGCGATGCATCGAGCGAGAGCCCCAGCTTTGCAGCCGCGGCCTGCAGCTGCGCGAGCGACGGAGAAGCGAGCAGCGGTTCACCACAACAGTCCTCGAGCGCAGCGCGGAGCGAGCGACGTTCGAGCCGGTCGAAGGGCGAGGCGCCGGCGGCTTCGAGGGCGGCGCGGAGCAGCGCTTCGGCGTCGGCCTCGATCTCGTTCAGCGAGGCGCCGACGCGGTACCACTCGAGCATGGTGAACTCGGGGTTGTGGCGGTCGCTGACCTCGCCGCGGCGGAAGTTCTGCGTGAGGGTGTAGGCCCGCGGGAGGCCGGCCGCCGCGAGCCGCTTGAGCTGGTACTCGGTCGAGGTGGCGAGCTGGCCCGCGCCGGCGACGTCGAAGGAGTCGAGTGCCACATCGGGCGTGGTGCCGCGCACGAGGAGCGGCGTCTGCACCTCCACAAAGCCTTCGCTGTCGAGGTAGCGGCGCAGCGCCCGCACGATGGCGGCGCGGCGGCCGAGCATGGCGACCTTGGTGGCGTTCACTGGGTGCGGGCCGGGGTCTTGCGGGTGTAGCTCTGCTTGTGCACCGCGAGGCTGCCGGCCGTGATGCCCTGCGGGAGCTGGCGCTGGAGCAGGCGCCAGGCGTCGGCCGGCGCGGTCTCGTTGCGGAGCACCTCGAGGTAGCGGTCGATGAGCGGGACGACGGTCTCGGGCGCGTCGTCCACAAGTTCGATGCGGAAGCGGCGGTAGCCGGCCTCGACGAAGCTGCCGAGCCGGTCGGCGCCCGACTGGGGCTGCGCGTTGAAGACGGTGTTGCGGCAGCCGATGTCTGCGTGGACGCGGTGCTGTTTGCCGTCGCGCCCGCCGAGGTGGACAGCGTGGTGTTCGCAGGGGCGGCCGCAGTCGCGGTAGCTGTTTCCCGTGCTGAGGAAGCGGGCGAAGACGCAGTGCTCGGTGTGGAAGATGGGGAGGTGGTGATGGACGATGAGCTCGAGCCGGGCCGGGTCGACCTGTTCGGCGAGCGCGACGAGCTGCTCGGCGTTGAGGTCGTGGGTCGGTGCGAGACGGGTGAGTCCCATGCCGAGGAAGAGCTCCGCGGCGAGGTGGTTGGAGGCGTTGAGCGAGAAGTCGCCGTAGAGCTCCACGCCGCGGGCCGCATGGTCCGAGGTGGAGAGGTTCTGGAGCATGCCGAGGCTGCGGATGAGCAGGGCGTCGGCACCGAGCCCGAGGAAGAAGCGGTGGATGCGCTCCTCGTTGGGCTTGAGCACGCGGGGTGTGACGGCGACGGCGCGGCGGCCTGCGGCCTTGACCTCGGCGATGCTCTCTTTGAGACCGAGGACCTCGAGGAAGTCGAGGTAGATCTCGCGGATGTCGGGGTGGGCGAGTGCGGCCGTGACCTGCTCGGGGGTGCGTGCGAGGAGGGT
>CAIQPA010000447.1 GCA_903873545.1 uncultured delta proteobacterium | reverse complement strand
CGATGTACTCTTTGCGCGCCGCAACCGGGTCGGCCGCCTCGGCAATCTGCTTGCGGTAGACGATGTTGACCGCGCCGTCGGGACCCATGACCGCGACCTCTGCGGTCGGATAGGCGAAGTTCAGATCGGCCCGCAGGTGCTTGGAGGCCATGACGTCGTAGGCGCCGCCGTAGGCCTTGCGCGTGATGACCGTGATCTTCGGCACCGTCGCCTCGGCATAGGCGTAGAGCAACTTGGCGCCGTGGCGGATGATGCCGCCATACTCCTGCTTCACGCCGGGCAGGAAGCCGGGCACGTCGACGAAGGTCACGACGGGGATGTTGAAGCAGTCGCAGAAGCGCACGAAGCGGGCCGCCTTCACGCTCGCATCGATGTCGAGGCAGCCGGCGAGGTGGACGGGGTTGTTGGCGACGATGCCGACGCTCCGACCGCCGAGGCGGGCAAAGCCGCAGACGATGTTGGGGGCGTAGTGCTCGTGGACTTCGAAGAAGATGCCGTCGTCCACGACCCGCTTCAGCAGGTCGCGCATCTCGTAGGGCTTGTTCGAGTCGGTCGGCACGAGCGTGTTGAGCTCGGCGTCGGCCCGGTCCGAAGGGTCGGAGGTGGCGAAGCGGGGCGCCTCGGTGAGGTTGTTCGAGGGCAGGTAGCTGAGCACCGTGCGGATGCGGGCGATGGTGGCCGCCTCCGACACATCCTGGAAGTGGGCCACGCCGCTGATCTCGTTGTGGACGCTCGCGCCGCCGAGCTGCTCCATGGTCACATCTTCGCTCGTGACGGTCTTGATGACGTCGGGGCCGGTGATGAACATGTAGCTGGTCTTCTCGACCATGAAGATGAGGTCGGTGATGACGGGCGAGTAGACCGCGCCGCCGGCGCAGGGCCCCATAATGGCCGAAATCTGCGGGATGACGCCGCTCGCAAGCACGTTGCGGGTGAAGATGTCGGCGTAGCCGGCGAGGCTGACGACGCCCTCCTGGATGCGGGCGCCGCCCGAGTCGTTGAGGCCGATAACGGGCGCGCCCGTCTTCATCGCCAGGTCCATGATCTTGCAGATCTTCTCGGCGAAGGCGCCCGAGAGCGAGCCACCGAAGACGGTGAAGTCCTGCGCAAAGACGTAGACGATGCGGCCGTCGACGCGGCCATAGCCGGTCACGACGCCGTCGCCCGGGATGCGCTGCTCCGCCATCTCGAAGTCGTTGCAGCGATGGGTCTTGAGCTTGTCGGTCTCGACGAAGGTGCCGGGGTCGAGCAGTAGGTCGATGCGCTCACGCGCCGTCAGCTTGCCGGCCTTGTGCTGCTTGGCGATGCGGTCTGCGCCGCCGCCATTCTCAGCCGCCTGATTCAACTCCGAAAGACGCTCCAGATTGCTCTTCACGATGATCACCTTGTTGTCAGGTTCGAATACAGTTTCAGGTAGGCTGCGGCCGGCGCCTGCCAGTCGGCGGGCCTTCTCATGGCACGGTCCAACGCCTTCTGCCAAGACCCTTGTTGCGCGAAAGCAACCAGCGCGCGATCCAAAACTGCCGCCACGGCAGCCTCGGTCGCCTCTTCGAAGACGAACCCCGTGGCGCCCGGCTCCGTGAAGTCGGTAACCGTGTCGGCCAGACCACCAACGGCCCGCACGATGGGGAGCGTGCCATACCGCATGGAGTAGAGCTGGTTCAGGCCGCAGGGCTCGTAGCGTGAGGGCATGAGGAAGAGGTCGGCGCCAGCCTCGATGCGGTGGGCGAGCGCTTCGGAGTAGCCCGATTGGTAGAAGGCACGGCCGGGGAACTGCGTCGCGAGCTCCGCCAGCCCCGCCTCGAGGTCTGCGTCGCCGCTGCCGATCGCCGTCACCCGAATCGCGTCGGCCGCCAGCAGCGCGCGGAGTGGCCGTAGCGCGAGGTCGATCCCCTTCTGCCGCGTCAGCCGCGAGATAAGCCCCACGACCGGCTTACCAACCGCGGCATCAAGGCCCGTCTCATGCAGCAGCGCCGCGCGGCAGCTCCGTT
>CAIQPA010000446.1 GCA_903873545.1 uncultured delta proteobacterium | reverse complement strand
CATCCGGGCAGAGGATCGGGCGGTCATGCTGCCGCTGCTGCAGGCCTATCGTGCGCTGGGCTATTCATCCGAGTGGCTTGCGGTTGCCGATCGCTATCTGGAGGGTGCCGGGTTCGAAGAGGAGGCAGTGACGCTCCGTCTTGAGACGGCGCGCGTTGCGACGGAGGAGCTGGGCGATGCCTTGGACGCGGCGCTGCGACTTCGGCCGCTGGTTGGCCGCGGGATTCAGGATGGTCGGTTGGTAGGCCAGCTTCAGGTGTTGCTGCAGGCGCCGGCTGCTCGATCGGAGGTTCTCGGCTTTGCGCGCGACTACCTGCTGGAGAATGGCGAGCTCGCGGCGCGGGTCGCGCTCACCGTCGCGGCGGCCGAGGAGTCGCCCGACTTGGAGGTTCAAGCAGAGCTGTTTGAGCGGGCCGCCAGCCTGCTCGACCGGGAAGAGGGGTTGGCGAGCGTGGCGGTGGTGCTTCGGGTGCGTGCCGTGTCGGCGCAGCCGGCATCGGAGCGGCTGCATGCGGAGCTGCTCGGGTCGCTCCGTGAGCGTTCTTCGATGGTGGAGGCGGTACGGGCGCTCGACCTTGCCAGTGAGACGGCAGGCGACGCGGCATCGGGTGCCATGCTGGTGGAACTTGCGGCGACGATCTGCAGCAGCCTGCTGGGCGACGACGAATCGGCGGAGGCGCGTCACCGTCTGGTGGTATCGCAGCTGCCGTCCCATACGGGAGCGCTCCGGTCGTTGGCGGCGCTGTGTGGCCGTACCGGTCGGCGTGCCGAAGAGCTGGCGTGGTTGGAGATGCTCGCGGGCTTCGCTGGCACGCCAATGGAGGCGGCAGAGGCATGGATGGCGGTTCACGACGGGGCCATGGCTTCCGGCGAGCCTCAGCGCGCCGTTCAGGCCGTTGCAAATGCGCTCCGCGTTGAGCCTGCAACGCCGCGCGCGCGCGACCTGCTGCGCGCCTACGCGCAGTACGATGAGACGGCACTGTCGGCTGTGCCTCTGTTGATTGATTTCGGACGGTCTCAGCGCTCATGGGAAGACCTTGATGTTGGTCTGACGATGGCGCTCGACGCGCTCGAGGGAGCAGGACTTCGCGAGCCGCTGCTGCGCGAGCAGATGATGCTGCGCTCGGAGTCGCTTGCCGACGGCACTGGCGCGTTGGAGCGGGCGCTCGAGATCCTAGCCTACCAACCGCTCGATCTGCCGGCGCTCGAGATCGTACTGGCAAACGCAGTGCACGCGGGGTCGGTTGAGTCGGTGATCGAGCGTTCGCTTGCCGTGCTTGAGGGACGCCCCGCAGGCATGGGCGACGGTGCTGCGATTGGCTTGATTGTTCGGCTCGCTGGCGCCCACGCGGTGTCGGCAATCACCTCAACGCGCTGCGCACGGCTGGCACTGTTTGTCTCCTCGACCGATTCGGCTGCGCTCCTGCTGTTGGAGCGGGGGCTGCGTCAGAACCGGGATGAGTCAGGGCTGATGGCCCTGCTGGAGTCCCGCGTGGAGGGCCTTGAGGGTGTGGCGCGCCTGCCGCTCTTCGACGAGTTGGTACAGTTGGGGAGCCGGCTCGACGTCGCTCCGTCGATACGCCAGAACTGGGCACGGGCGGCCTATGGGCTGGAGCCGACGGCAGCGCGCTACGGTGCGCTGAGCGAGATTCTGGCCGAAAGTGGCGACGCTAGGGGCGTTGCAGAGCTTGGGTTGGAGCGTGTGGAGCGGACCTCGGATGCCGAAGATCGCCGCCAGCTCCGGCTGTTGGTCTCACACCAGTTCGAGGCGGGCTGCGGCGATACAGCCGCAGCTGCCCGATTGATCGCCGATGCACTCGCGGAGGAGCCGCGCGACGCCTCGCTGCGGCGTGAGCTTGCGCGGCTGCTACGCTCGGCCGGAGATGCTGCCGCGCTGGTGGCCGTCTGCGATGAGGGTGCACAGCTTGCGCAGGGCTCGGATCGCACCGCTTGGCAGCTCGAGAAGGCGCGCGCCGAGGCTTTGGTGACGGGCGATGTCCGCGCGGCAGCAGACACGGCCGCGGCTGCCTTTGCTGCGGCACCGGATGACGATGCAGCCTTCGAAGCGTGGGCTGGATACCTCGAGAAACTCGATGCACGGGCTGAACTTCGCGTCGCCTTCCTTGCGCGCGCGGAGCAGGCTGGAGGCAGTGCGTCTGCCGTCGGCTGGAGGCTTAAGGCCGCGCTTGCCCTGCCGCGAAGCATCGAGAACGACCTCGCTGCTGAGACGGAGCTGCGAGGGTTGTTGGAGGTGGCGCCGAACGACGAAGAGGCGCATGCTGAGCTTGGTAGCCGTTTCGCCCAGGCAGAGCGCTGGAGCGAGCTCCGTGCGCTGCTGTCTGAACGGCTTTCGCGCCAGCCGACCGCGGTTGCTGAGGGTTCGACCTTCGAACTCTTGAAGGCCTGCCTCACAGTGCAGGGCGATGAGGCGGAGCTGTTCGGATTGTATCGCCTGCGGGTGTTGGCCGCTGCGGGCGATCTCGATGCCGTCGTGGCGTTCGAGCAGCTCGCTCGGAGTCGCGGGTCTTGGGATGATGTCTACCTTGCGCTATCCGCGCGGGGCACGTTGGCTTCGACGATGACCGAACGAGCTCAGGCACTCCGAGAGGCTGCGGCCGTGGCCTGGGACAAGTTGCGAGATGCCGTTCGCGCAGTCGATGCGATGGGCGGGGCGCGGATGCTCCTGCCCGACGACACGGCGCTCTGCGAGGCCCAGCTCGCGCTGCTCGCAGAGGCCGGCATGTTCGAGCAGGCCGAGGCACTCTTGCCAGGGTACGACGCGCTGCTGGAGCGGAACGGGCAGGGCGCCGATCGGCACCGCGTCTCCTTCCTGCGCGGGCAGTGGCTCCTCGCTCGCGGCGAGTTCGCGGCGGGTCGGGTGGTGCTGGAGGAGAGCTTCGAGATGAACGGGACATCGATTCCGACCATTCTCGCGCTGGGCGCGCTGCTCCGTCAGCTGGGTGAGCGCGAAGAGTCTCTCCGGGTGCTGCAGACCGGACTCCTTTACCAGCACTCCATCCACGACCCCGCGGTGAAGGTTGAACTCTTCTGCCTCCTCGGCCATCTGCGCAACGAGGTGGGCGATCCCCGTCGTGCGCGGGAGATGTTCTCACGCGCCCTCGCTCTCGACCCCGAGCATGTGGAGTCCCTTGCAGCGCTCGAGCAGCTGCCCGCCTAGCGCAGGAGTCTCTTTGATGGATACCGTCCTCTTTCAAGCCATTCGCCTGCTCCCCCGTAGGCAGCTCACCCGCCTGCTCGGCCGCCTTGCGGCGATGAGGGTGGCACCGGCTGCGCGCGAGGCGCTCTACGGGGCCTTTGCGTCGGCCGTGGGCGCCAATCTCGAGGAGGCCGAGCTTCCAATCGCCTCCTACGAGTCCTTCGACCGCTTCTTCACGCGGAGACTCAAGCCGGGCCTCCGCCCGTGGGAAGCATCGGAGCAGGGCGCCGGAATGCCCTGCGATGGTCGGCTCGACCAGTTGGGTAGGGTCCGTGACGGTAAGCTGATCCAGGCCAAAGGCATGGAGTTTGGGCCGCAAGGTCTCCTCGGCACAGAGATTCCTATCGCCTGGGCCAATGACGCCTGGTTCGTCACCATCTACCTGAGCCCTGCAGACTACCACCGCGTCCACATGCCGGTCGCGGGTCAGGTGACCGAGCTCCGCAGGATGGGCGGTGAACTCTGGCCCGTGAATGCACTCTCGGTAGGGCAGGTTGACCGCCTCTTCGAGGTAAACGAGCGCTTGTCTGCGCAGTTCACGATGCCCGACGGCCGGCGCGCCGCGATGGTGATGGTTGCAGCAACGGTCGTTGGTGGCATCGGCCTCGCGTCGCCACTACCGCCGGTCGAAGGTGCGGGCTCGGTCTGGCATGCGCCTGATGCTCCGGTCTCGCTCGGCGCCAGCGATGAGTTCGGGACCTTTCACATCGGCTCCACCGTTGTCATGATCTTCGAGGATGCGGAGCAACTTTGGGAGCCAGCTCCTGGTGCGGTTGTTGGCAACAAGGTGAGGCTCGGCGAGCCGCTGTTTCGGATGCGCGCGACCCCCTGACGCGAACCGCGTTGCTTTGACGACCTGATGGGTGTGGAGAAGATGGACGAGTCGAACCAGCAGCGTCAGATGGAGCCCACTGTTGGGTTGACCAGGCTCACTGGCCTTGGCTTGCTCGGCGTGGCAGAGCCTTTTGCGTGGCTCGACGCGCTGTTTGTCGACCCTCCGCGGCGCTCGCTCCGCGTGCTGCACGCGGATGAGCTGGAGGCTCTCCTCGACGAGGAGCTGATCGAGGATGATGCCGAAGAGCCCGAAGTCGCTAAAGCACTCGTTGAGGCGAAGCCCGCAGCCGTTTCGGTGGACGTTGTTGCTCCGGTAGCAGCAAAGGCAAAGGCGCCCGCGGCTGCGGTGGCGCGCGACCCCCTCGCGAACATGGTGCTCGACGCTCTCCGCGGTCGGCCGGCTGTTGCCGCGCGCGACGAGGAACGGCATATCTTTGGACGTTTCTGGCACGAGCATCTGCCCCAGCCAAGCGCGCGACGCAGCGGGCGCGAGGCCGACTTTGTGGCGAAGATCTGCGGGCTCGCTCCCGGCGCGCGGGT
>CAIQPA010000445.1 GCA_903873545.1 uncultured delta proteobacterium | reverse complement strand
GCAGGGCCCGGCACCAGCACGGGCTCCGTGGAGGCCTGCAGCGCATTGGCAACCTGGTCGAGCGCGGCGAGGTCGAGCGGGTCGGCCATCGCCACCTGCACCACATCGCCCGACTGGCGAAGCGGCAGAATCTTCCGCGACCGCGCGTAGGCAATCGGCACTGCGTCGAGCAGGTCGAGATCGACCTCGTCGAGCCGGAGCCGCTCCAGGCAGGGCATCTCGAACTGCATGCCGAGCGCCTGCGTGATCGCAAACGGGTCCACGCCGTGGAGGTCTACCAGCAGGTCTCCGAGCCGCGCGCTCTTGGTCCGCTGGCTCGCAAGCGCAGCATCCACGGCCTCCTGAGATGCCAGGC
Organism: uncultured delta proteobacterium; assembly: GCA_903873545.1. Taxonomy (GTDB): domain Bacteria; phylum Myxococcota_A; class Bradymonadia; order REDH01; family REDH01; genus CAIWGR01. The sequence goes on along the minus strand of CAIQPA010000445.1, from coordinate 1,763 downwards.
CATGGTCGACGAGCAGCTCGCCCAGGCGCGGTCGATTGAACATGGGCTAGTTCCCCTTCGTTTCGGGAGCCGGCGCCGCCACAGGAGCGGGTGCCGCCGCAGGGGCAGGTGCCGCCGCAGGAGCGGGGGCCGCCGCAGGAGCCGGAGCCGCCGCAGGAGCCGGAGCCGCCTCAGGTGCCGCCTCGGTACCAATCGGGGTCTCAATCGCCGTGTCTGAGAAGGCCCGGCGCCGCGCATCCGCCTCGTCCATTGCCGACGAGACCGTCTCGTACATCGCCTGCATCGGGCCATCCTTCCGCGCATAGTCCACCTTGGCGAGGTAGTTGCGGTCGAAGGCACCGAAGTAGTTCACAAACTCGTCCCGCTCCCGGAGCTTCTGACGCAGAATCTGCTCAAAGTCCGACGGGTCGCGGATGATGTAGGGGGTGAGCAGCAGGAGCAGGTTGGTCTTGTTCTTGCGCGTCGTGGTGTTTCGGAAGAGGGCGCCGATGACCGGGATGTCGCCGAGCAGCGGGACCTTGTTCACATCGGTCGTCGTGGTGTCGCGGATGAGGCCGCCAATGACGATGGTCTGCTGGTCCTGCACAGAGACGGTGGTCTTGGCCTGACGGGTGGTCGTGCGGGGGCCGAGCACGGGGTCGATGGACTGCACATCCTCGACCTCCTCCTCAATCTTGAGCCGCACAAAGTTGCTCTCGTTGATCTGCGGCGTGATGCGCAGTGTGAGCGCCACATCCTGCCGCTGCACGGAGACGCCGCCGAAGCCGCCACCCGCGCCGCCGAGGCCCGAGAGTGCGCTCGCATTGATTCCGGCGCCCTGCGCGAGTGAGGCGAGGCCACCGAGGCCGCTGCTGATGCCCGAGACGAAGGGGATGTTCTCACCCACCACGATCTCCGCCTCTTCGTTGTCCATCGTCAGGATGTGCGGGCTGGAGAGCACGTTGACATCGTTGTCAGTCTGCACCGCCTGCAGGATGGCGCCAAAGGAGGGGAGGGCAAAGCCGAGCGCTTCGCGGGTGCCTTCGACCGTCGGGCCACGCAGGCCCACCGCGAGTCCCATCAGCTGCGACGGGTCGAGGAAGAGGCTCGAGAGAGAGCCCACCTTGGTGGCGCCGAAGACCGGCACATCCTCGCCGCCGATCTCGGGCAGTGCGCCGCTGTTGAAGGCCATGCCAAACTGGTTCTGCCGGTTGACCGATACCTCCATGATCACGGCCTCGACGTAGACCTGCTGCCTGCGCCGATCGAGCTGCTTGATGACGCTCTGTAGCGCCAGGAAGTCGCGCAGGCTGGCGACCACAACCAGCGAATTGGTCGACTCGTCCGAAGTGATGGAGATATCGCCCGAGAAGGTCGCCGTGATTGCTCCGCGGGGCGCGGCCGCTCCACCATCGCCACCCGCGGCTCCCTGATCGCCTGCACGCCGGCGCACAGCCGCGCCTCCTGCGGCCTGCTCACGGGACTGCTCTACATTCTGCGTTAGCGACTGCAGCGTCGAGGCAAGGTCGGGCGCCGAGGCGTTCTCGAGGAAGACAACATGCACCTGCCCCTCGCCCGGGATGGGCACATCGAGCTGCTTGGCCAGCTCGACGATGCGCTCGTAGGAGCGCTGGTTGGCGATGACGATGAGCTGGTTGGTCCGCTTGTCGGAGATAATCTGAGAGACCGACACAGACTTCGGGCTCTCGCTCCCGCCGCTCTCGGCCGCAACGGGTGCCGCAGCATCCTTGCCAGCTTCCCGCCGACGGGCCGGCGCAGGTGTG
>CAIQPA010000444.1 GCA_903873545.1 uncultured delta proteobacterium | reverse complement strand
ACCTCATGCCCGCTCTCCGCCTGCTCGTCGTAGGTGTCTCGCGGGGCACCGGCGCGCTCGCCGTCTCCGCCGCCTTGGCGCGCTCCGCTTCCGTCACTCCTTGGCACCCGATAGCTGGCTCAGCGTCGAGACCTTGAGCGCCGCCTGATGCGTGGACTCTAACGCCACAGGTGGCGCCACGCTGGCATCAAAGGCCTCTTGCCAGCGGCGTGCACAGAGGCACCAACCGTCGCCCTGGCGAAGGCCCGGAAAGCCGCCGCGCGGCGTGACGAGGTCGTTGCCGCGCCCCATGGAGAAGCTCAGAAAGTCGTCGGTGACGCGGGCGCAGACCACATGCAGGCCGGCATCGTCGGCCCCCGTGTTGCAATAGCCGTCGCGGTAGAAGCCCGTCTGATGGGGAGAAGGGCAGGGCTGGAGCGGCGCGCCGAGCACATTCAGACTGCCGGCGCGTTCCGGTTCGCCGGCGCTGCCGAGGCAGCTGTCGGGCGAGGTTGCTGCAGCGCCGGGCAGGCAGGCGGGCGCCGCCGTCTCGGACGGCACCGCTGCCTTCGGGGCTGCCGGGCTCTCGGAGCGAACCGTGCGGGTCGGCTCACAGCCTGCGACTGCGAGCGCCGTGAGCAGGGCGACGGAGGGCAAGCGCATCAGGCGAGATGCCCGGACAGGGAAGGGCAGAACATGGTGATGCAGCACGGCGAGGGCCTCGGGGCGAGCGAGCCGCTCGAGGGGCCCACAACTTCAGAATGCAGGAGGGGCCGTCAAAGGTTCGTGCGCCTGCCGTTTGCCCTCGAAAGGCGGCTGGTCCGGCAAGTCTCGGCGGCCGAACCGCTCGACACTCATGCCCCACTTCGGTAGCCGCAAACTTGGACTGTCCGGCTTGCGCTGGGCCAGCATGTCCACCGCCTTCCTCGGACACCCTATGCCCTCTCTCCGCCTGCTCGTCGTAGGTGCCTCGCAGGGCACCGGCGCGCTCACCGTCTCCGCCGCCTTGGCGCGCGGCCACAGGGTCACCGCCTTCGCACGAAGCGTGGACAAGCTCGCCATCGAGCACCCGTTGCTCACGAAGCTTGCCGGTAGCTTTCATGATGCCGCTGCCGTCGATGCCGCGGTGGCGGGGCAGGATGCCGTCATCATCGCTGTCAACGCGTCGGGGGGAGTGTTCAAAGAGAACCCGACCTACGTATCGTCGGGCGTTGCGCTCGTAATCGAGGCGATGAAGCGTCACGGCGTGCCGCGGCTGTTGGTGGTCAGTGCGCTCGGCACGGGCGACAGCCGCCCGCTGCTGGGCTGGTTCGTCCGGACGGTACTGAAAGACGGCCTCCTCAAACTGCCCTCCCAGGAGCACGAGCGGAAGGAGGCACTCACGCGGGCTTCTGGCCTGGAGTGGGTCATCGCCCGCCCCGGCCGCCTCATGAACGGGCCGGCGCTCGGCCGCTTTGTCGCGCAGGCCGAGATTGCGCCGGTCCCCGGCTCCATCGCTCGGGCCGACGTGGCAGCGTTTCTGGTCACCGCCGCCGAGTCGAATGAATGGATCGGCAAGGCTGTACAGCTCGGCGGGTAGGCGCGCGGCCGGCCAAGCGGCAACCCCCACCCGCGTACCCCCGCAAAACGCCAAACGCCCCAACCGCGATGGAGGCGCCGGAGCAGCGCACGCGGCCAGACGAGGCTGTTGGATGCGGGCCCCAGCGCGCTGAATCGTAGCCCGCGGGAGCGATGTGTTGCGACGGTCGCTGTCTCTGTCAGAGGCACCGATCGTAAAGCAGACTTGACGAGTGGTCGTCGCTAGTAAAGACTTCGTTCCTAGTGGGGCGCGTTTGGAATAAAGTCTTTACGAGGCTCCCGAGCGTTTGCGGCTCGCGGAATCGAAGGAAGTT
>CAIQPA010000443.1 GCA_903873545.1 uncultured delta proteobacterium | reverse complement strand
ATGGCGGGCAACCGCCTCAAGAGGAAGCATGCTCCCCCATCCGACGCCCGATCCGACGGTCGATGCCATCATTGAGCTTCCCGGCGACCGCATCGTACTGATCGAGCGCCGCTGGCCACCGCACGGCTGGGCGCTGCCGGGCGGCTTTGTGGAGGTGGGTGAGACCGTAGAGGACGCATGCATCCGCGAGGCGCTCGAAGAGACGGGGCTGCAGATTCGGCTCACGTCGCTGCTCGGCGTCTATAGCAACCCTGCGCGCGACCCGCGGCGACATACCGTGGGGATTGTCTTCGTGGCGGAGGCCACAGGCGAACCCGTCGGAGGCGATGATGCGGCATCGGCACGCACTTTTGCGATCGCAGAGCTCGGCGGGCTGACGCTGGCCTTTGACCATGGGCTCATCCTGCAGGACTACCTTCAGTTCCGAGCGACGGGGAAGGCTGCGCCGCTCCGACCGCTTCGTGGCGGAGGCCTGCAATGAGAAGGTTCTTCGCCGCGGCACTGCTGCTCCTGATGGGCCTGCTGCCGGGCGTGGCTGCCAGCGCCGAGCGGAGTGTTCCTGCAGAGGCGGCTACGACGCTGGCGACAGCCGAGTTTGCGGAGGGGCGGACCGTCTGGCGGATGCGTGTGATTGCCGACGCGGAGGGACGGGCGGCGGCTGTCGTCTCTTCGGGCGCTGGCAGCGAGACGGCGAAGATTGCGCTGCCCTTCGCTGCGTCGAGCGAGGACTGGCGTGCGACGCTGTCGTGGCTGCCCGAGGTGACCGGCGGCCCGCTGCTTGGTGTCGAAGTCGCTGTGGGAGAAGAGGCCGAAGAGGCCCGCTTCTCTGCCCTGCTCCGTCCATCGGACCGACGCGATGGTGTCAGCGATGTGCTATGGCGTTCAGGTCGCTCGGAGGCTGGTGCAGGCGCCTCGTGGCAGCTGCTCGACAGCGATGGCGATGGCCGCATGGAGGTTGTGGTGGCAGAGGCCGACCGCCGTCTCGCAGCCTGCTCCGGGCGGCTCTGGCTGCACCCCGCTGTTGTCGGCGGCTCGTCGTTGCCGAAGCCCCTCCATCGCGCCTCGCTGGGTCGCCTCGATGCGGCCGTTGCTCGCCCCGAAGCTTCGGCGGTGCTGGACCGGTTTGCGCTCGATGGGGCAGTGTCCTGGGTATCGCACGCCGACGCGGGACTGGGCGCCCCGAACGCCGCGACGGCCCTGCACGACAACCGCGACGACACCGTCTGGGCCCCGAGCCGAGACAACCCTGCAGGCGAGTTCGCCGTCATCAAGATGGTCGATGGCGTCGCGCTCGATGGCATGACGCTCGGCCTTCCTGCCGGCTCGGCGGAGGGTACCTTTTTGCTCCACTTCGGAGAGGTGACGCGCCGGATCGTTGTGGCGCCCGGAGCGACGGTGACCGTGCGGGCTCCATCGCCTGTGAGGGCTGGCTGTACGGCCGTGGAGGTGCTCTCCAAGCGGGGGAACCGGCCGCTGGTTGTATCGACCCTGCGGCCCGTGACGGAGCTCGACACGCAGCCGGTCGAGGCCATCTTCGAGCGGGTGCTCCTGCCGCTGCTCAAGCGGGCGCGCAGCTCGGGCGAGCGCAGCGTGGTCATCCGCTGGCTCGGTACCGCGGGGCCTGCGCTGCTGCCCCACTTGGAGCGGGCGCTGCGCGACGAGCTGGCAGAGCGGCAATCGGTGCTGGTGCTGGCCGCGCTCGAACTGCCGGGTGGCGATGAGCTGCTAGCTCACCTCGCCGTGGAGGGGGTGCTCGACGACGAGAGCATCGGCACCTGGAACCGGACGAACCGGCGCCTCTCCGACGCTGCATTGACCGTGGTGCTTGCGCAGTTCCGTGATGGCGCGCCCGACATCCGGCTCCTGCCGCTGGTTGCACGGACGCCGACGGAAGATAGCAACCAGGCCTTTCTGCGGCTGCTGCGCTCGCCTAGCCAGACCGTGCGGCGGGCGGCGCTGGCATCGCTACCGCCGAACGCCCCGACCCTGCTTGCCGCGGTGCTCGAGCAGGCGCTGGAGGGCAGCGCCTCGGAGCGGGCGGAATGGCTCGCGATGGCGCTCAACCTCTCGCGACACCAGCGGGCGCTCGAGGCAGGACCGGCCACCAACGAGACTATCGCTCTCATTGACCGGCTGCTGAAGGCGGAGGTTCCAAGTGATCGGAGGGTCGCTGTCACCCTCATCGGTGCGCTCGCCGTTGCCGAGCGTCGCGAGCAGGTCGCGCAGCTCGCGCGCCACGCAGACAACGAGTGGGTACGGATTGCATCGCTCGAGGCCATCGCCCGTTGGCGCGGCGCGACGGAGGCACAACGCAACGAAGCCGCTGCGCTGCTCACGGCCGCGCTCCGCGACCCGAGCCCGAGCGTACGGATGCGTGCCGCCGCCCTCTTCGCGCGAGAGCCGCTGCTTCGACT
>CAIQPA010000442.1 GCA_903873545.1 uncultured delta proteobacterium | reverse complement strand
CGCTGTCTCCGACGGGCAGCAGCGCCTACGTCACAAACTTCGGAGACTCCTCCCTCTCCGTGTTCAACACCACATCCAACACCGTCACAACCAACTTCCTTATCGGCAACAGTCCATGGAGAGTCGCGGTAAACCCGGCCGGCACGCTCGCCTATGTCGCGATGCGAAACAGCCCCGCAATGCCCGTGATCGACACAGCGACGAACACGGTGACCGCCACCATCCCCCTCGGAACCAGCTCCGGGCCTGGTGAGAGTGGCGCGGTTGGTATCGCGTTGAATGGCGCTGGTACGCTGGCCTACGCATTGTTGCCCGCAGAGTGGTTCAGCGGCCCGACGGGCATGCAGAGCAGGGTAAAGGTCATCGACACGGCGACGAACACGGTGACCGCCACCATCCCTGTCGGTGGGATGGCGATCAGCGAAGAGGGATCGCTGACCGTCAACGCCGCCGGCACCCGCCTCTACGTCGCCACCTGGGAGAGCAACTCGGTTTCGGTCATCGACACGGCGACGAACACGGTGATTGCGGAGATTGCCGTCGGAATCCAACCGACTGCCCTCTCCATGGGCGCCACAGACGCCCTCCTTTACGTCACAAACCGAGAGGATGACGCGGTAAAGGTCATCGACACGGCGACGAACACGGTGACCGCCACCATCCCGGTTGGCATCCATCCGGTCGCGATCGCTGTCGCGTCGCCCCCGGCACCTCTTGGCGCGCTCTGTGCGCTCAACAGTCAGTGCGCCTCGGGCTTCTGCGCCACCGGCCCGGACGGAAACGCCAACGACCGCTGCGCACCTCTTGGCATGAACTACCTGCCCCCGACTACCTTCGTCATGGGGTCGCCCATCGGGGAGGTGGGTCGCAGCACAATCGAAGAGCAACATACGGTCACCATCTCCCGCGGCCTCTACATCGGTCAGACCGAAGTCACCCAGGCGCAGTGGAAGGCGCTCTCCGGCGGCATCAACCCCTCCTACTTCCAGTCCACGACCGGCACGGCACCGAGCACTGCCAATGCCAACGACACCGGCCCGGTCGAGCAGATTGACTGGTACAGCGCGGCAGCCTTCGCAAACGCGAAGTCGGCCGCCGACGGGCTGACCGCCTGTTACATCCTCATCAACTGCGACGACCCGATCGACGGCTGGAAGGATGGTATCCACGCGGGCTGCAACGATGCCACCTTCGCCGGCGTGCCATGCACGGGCTACCGGCTGCCCACAGAGAGCGAGTCCCAGTATGCGGCGCGCGGAGGTACCACCACGGCCACCTTTGGCGGCGATCTCAGCGGCGATACAGGATGTGTTACCGTCAGTGGCGCAGGGAGTGTCCTTCCGGGAACCCCGCTTTCAGACCTCGCCTGGTACACCTGCAATGCGGGCGGCCGTACCCACCAAGTTGCAGAGAAGGTCGCCAATGGCTTTGGCCTCTACGATGTCCTCGGAAACGCCTGGGAGTGGACGGGCGATTGGTCCGGTAACTATCCCGCGAGCGGGGTCTCAGACCCAACGGGTCCGGCGACCGGTACGGGGCGCGTTCTCTCTGGCTGCTCTTGGAACGGAACGGCGGCGTGCACTCGGTCGGCCATACGCGGCTACTATGGCTCCAATGACCGCGTGTGGGACGTCGGCTTCCGCCTCGTGCAAACCGCCTTCTAGCTCCACGCTTGCCCCCGCCCCGCTGCTCCCCCACACACCGGAGCAGGGCGGCGGCGCCGAACAGAGACTAGCTTGACGCCGATCCGCAGCGCCGCCCGCGCCTGCCGATCGGCGCAAACTTTTGGCCCGCCCCGAAACATGGCATCGCGCTCCGCCGGCCCCGTGCAGGGCGGAGCACGAGGGCGCGGTGCGATTCGGATCTACCGCGCCGCCCCTGCCATCGCCAAGGCGATCGCGACGGGATCGCGCTGCTTGCGGAGCACCTCGATGGTCTCGGGCGGCAGGTAGGCTGCGGCCGCTGCGAGAAGCTCTTCCACGCCCTCTGCCTTGCCCTCTGCCTTGCCCTCCGCCTTGCTCTCCGCCTTCAGGCGCTTCGCCTCTTTCGCTTTCCAGGTCTTGAACTGGTCTAGGAGGCTGCGGGCCTCGCGGCGGGCCTTGCTGACAACGGTTGGATCGGTGCGATCGCTGCTCAACATGTGTTCCTCCATCAAGATGGTGTTGCGTAGTTTGTCCGACAATGTCGGATCGTTCAAGAGGTCATCATAACGTTGAAAATACTCGGCTTGCGAGGTTTTGGGGGCG
>CAIQPA010000441.1 GCA_903873545.1 uncultured delta proteobacterium | reverse complement strand
CTCTTTGTGGTGGCGGTTGGCGACCTGGGCGCAGGCAAGGACGTGGCTGTCTGCCGCGCATTGACGGGCTGCATCCGGATTCTGAGCGAGCGCCAGGGCTGAGCCTTCGGCGACCGGCCTGCCTTAGCGGCCGGCAGCCTTGAGATATTCGCGGCAGCTATCTGCAAACTGGGTACCGACCTCGGCCTCGGCGCAGGACTGGAACTGCGTGAGGGCGCCTTCGACATCGCCCGCGGTGAGCATGAGGTTTGCGAGCCGGTAGCGGGGCTCGGCGTAGCGCTTGCAGCCGGGCCGCGCGACGCAGGACTCGTAGGCTTTGCGGGCATCTGCGAGCTGTCCGAGCGCCTCGTAGGTGAGGCCTTGGTTGTTGTAGCCTTGGCAGAGTTCGGGCTGGAACTGGACGGCGGAGCGGAAGTGCTCCGCGGCCTCGTCGTAGCGCCTCATCTTGTAGAGCGCCCAGCCGAGGTTGTTGTGGGCGTTGCCGGGGGTTCGGTAGGTGGGTTCGTCGGTGAGCGGGCCGAAGATATCGATGGCCTGCTGCCAGTCGGAGGTGGCGAGGTAGATGCTGCCGAGGTTGTTGCGGACCTCGAACCAGCCGGGCCGGAGCTCGAGGGCGCGGCGGTACTCGACGATGGCGCGGGTGTATTCTTGGCGGCCCTGGAAGATGAAGCCGAGCATGAAGTGGGCGTCGGGATTCGCCGGGTAGAGACGGATGGCCTCGGTGAGCTCTTCGATGGCGTGAGGGACCTCTCGGGCGCGGTAGTGTCCGAGCGAAAGTTGGTAGTGGAAGTCGCTCTGTCGGGAGGCTTCGGCAGTGTCTTCGGCGGCTGGGCCACCGCAGGCTGCAACGAAGAGCAGAAGGGCTGCGAGTGCGAGGCGAACCGAGCGCCGGAGAGAGGGATGCATGCGCGAGCCGAGGAAGAGGTGTGAGACCTGAACAGGATGGTGGCAGAGGCGGCCGTGAGGCAAGAAATCGCCCTACTCTGCCCCGCGGAGCGCATCGACGGGCCGCACGGTGGAGGCGCGCCAAGCGGCGGGCAGCGTGGCCAGGAGCGTGAGGACCATGGCGACGAGCGCGGCGGTGGCGAACTCGATGGGGTGGGCTGCGATGGGGAGGGTTTTGATGCGGTAGACCTCATACTCGAGGCCGAAATCGACGCGGGCGACAAGGGCGCAGACGAGGAGGCCCAGGAGGAGCCCTGCCGCGATGCCGATGGAGCCGATGAGGGCTCCTTCGAGGAGGAAGATGGTGAGGATGTCGCGTCGGGAGGCGCCCATGGAGCGGAGGATGCCGATCTGGGTCCGCTTGCGGAGGACGATCATGACGAGGACGACAAGGATGACGGAGGCGGCGACGAGGAGGACGATGCCCATGACAAGCGAGAGCCAGAGCCGCTGCTGGTTGAGTGACTGGAAGAGGTTCTTGTTGAGCATGCGCCAGTCGGTGGCGCGGAAGCGGCCGGTGGGCAGCACGGCCTCGATGGCCGGGACGAGTGACGCTGCGAGCTCTGGGTCGCTGAGCCGGATGTCGACGCCGGTGACGACATCGCCGCGGCCGAAGAGGGGCTGGATGGCGCGGTAGTCGGCAAGGACGAGCCGGTTGTCGTAGTCGTAGAAGCCTGTGTCGAGGATCCCAACGATGCGGCCGCGGACGCTTGCGGGGATGGCTGCGGCCTCCTCCATGCCCATGGCCGCGATGCCTCGGAGCGGGCTGACGAGGGTAACCGAGTCGCCGACGACAACCTTGAGTCGCTCCGCCATGACATAGCCGATGGCGAGCGGGATCTCTCCGGTGCCGCTCGCGGTGACCATGCCGGTGGCGGGGTCGACGGCGCCTGAGGTGGGATGAAGGAGGTCCTTTGCAACACCCGCGCGAAAGATGGCTGCGAGCTGCGGCGTGCGGGCGATGGTCTCGACATCGACGCCCTTGATGAGGCCGCCCGGGCGGGCGCGGCTACCGACGCGGGTAACGAGCATTTCGTGGAGGACGAAGGGGGCGGCAGACTCGACGCCTTCGACCTTGAGGAGGGCCTCCTCCACCTGGCGGTACTCCGGGAAGAGCATGCCATACTTGGTGACCACGACGTGCGGATTGACACCCAGGACGCTGCTGCGGAAGGCCTCGATGAAGCCGCCACCAACCGAGAGCAGGGTGACGAAGGCGGCGAGCCCGACTGCGACGGAGGCGATGGCGAGCCAGGTGGGCGCGGCGAGCAGGGTGCCACGCGTGGATTGCACATGCCGGAGCGCGATCAGGCGGTGGAAGTAGGACACGAAGAGCTCCCGCGTCGGTTGCACCGGCGCCTTGAACTCGGCTAGGAACGGCCGAGCTGCGAGCGTGAGGCTAGCCTATCGAAGGGCGGTTTCCAACCGAGCAGCGCAGGTCGCCGGAGCGCAGGTGGTGAGCATGCCGAATCGGAGCAGTTGGGCAGTCTTCGGGGTGTTGCTTTGGTTGGCCGG
>CAIQPA010000440.1 GCA_903873545.1 uncultured delta proteobacterium | reverse complement strand
CGTGTCTAAAGCAAAATTGGAACGCGTACTAGATCGGCCGGCAGTCCCGCCCTAACCCACTCCATGAGGAGCCATGCAGAGGGAAACCGCCAACCTTCCGGGCCGTGCGCCTGCCGCCTACATCCCGACCCACGAAGAGCTCGTTGCCCGCGCCCACGCCATGGGCCCGGAGCTCCGCGCCCGCGCCGGTGCCGCCAACGAGGTGCGCCAGCTCCCCGAGGAGAACATCGCGGCTTTCCACGAGGCCGGCTTCTTCCGCATCCTGCAGCCCAAGATCTGGGGCGGCTTTGAGCACGACCCGCAGGTCTTCTTCGATGTGCAGATGGCGGTTGCCCAGTACTGCCCCTCGACGGCCTGGGTGCTCGGCGTTGTCGGCGTCCACCAGTGGCAGCTCGCCCTCTTCGACGAGCGGGCGCAGAACGAGGTCTGGGGCGCCAGCAACGAGGTGCTCATCTCCTCCTCCTACATGCCGGTCGGCAAGGTGGAGCGGGTAGAGGGCGGCTACATGCTCAGCGGTCGCTGGGGCTTCTCCAGCGGCTCCAAGTACTGCGACTGGGCCTTCCTTGGCGCCTTCGTCCCCGGTCTCGACGGCAAGCCGCCCGACATGCGCACCTTCCTGGTGCCCAAGGGCGACTACCGCATCGAAGAGACCTGGAAGGTGATGGGGCTCCGCGCCACCGGCTCCAACGATGTGGTCATCGATGGCTGCTTCGTGCCCGAGTACCGCACCCACCGCTTCTCCGACGGCTTCACGCTGCGGAGCCCGGGCCACGCCCTCCACAGCGGCCCCCTCTTCAAGATGCCCTTCGGCCAGCTCTTTGTGCGCTCGGTCTCGACCACCGCGATCGGCATCCTCGAGGGCGCCATCAACGCCTTCAAGGAGGTCGCCGCGCAGCGCATCAGCCGCGCCTCGGGCATGAAGACCGCGCAGGACCCCAACGCCCAGATGGCGCTCGCGCGGGCCCGCTCTACCCTCGCCGAGCTCAAGTTCATCCTGCAGCGCAACATCGGCGACCTGACCGATGCGGCCAAGACCGGCCGCGAGATCTCCATCGAGACCCGTGTCGCCTATCGCTTCGACTCAGCCCAGGTGGTCGACAAGGTCAGCGCCTCGGTCGATGAGCTCTTCCTCTGCATGGGCGGCTCGGCCATCTTCGACAGCAACCCCATCCAGGGTTTCTTCCTCGACATTCACACCGCGCGCGGCCATTACGCCAACAACCCTGAGCGGCCCGGCATCAACTATGGTGGCGTGCTGCTCGAACAGCGCACCACCGACTACTTCCTCTAGTCACACCCTCCGCGGAGCCCGCCCATGTCGTCCATCCAACAGCTCGGCTACCTGGGCTTCGAAGTCCGTGACCTTGCCGCTTGGGAGTCGCTCGCCACCGACGTGCTCGGTGTGGGCATCTCGGCCCGTCACAGCGATGGCAGCTTCTCCACCCGCCACGACTCCTACGCCCACCGCCTGCATGTGCTGCTGGGCGAAGCCGATGACCTTGGCTTCGTTGGCCTGCAGCTGGCCTCGCGCGACGAGGTGGATGGTCTGGCCCGCAAGCTGGCCGACAACGGCGTCGCCATCCATGCCTCCACGCCGCACGAGCGGACGCTCCGCGCGGTGGACCACATGGTTCACTTCGTCGACCCTGCGGGCAACCGGCTCGAACTCTACTGCGGCCCGCAGATGGCCGAGACGCCCTTCGTCTCGCCGCTCGTGAAGGCGGGCTTTGCGGCCGAAGACCAGGGGCTCGGCCACTGTGTCGTTCGCGCCACCGACCTCGCCATCTCCGAGGCCTTCTACATCGGCCTCCTCGGCTGCAAGCTGAGCGACCGGATCACCACTGAAGTCTACGGCTTCCAGGTGGCCATCACCTTCATGCACATCAACCCGCGCCACCACTCGCTGGCGCTCGGTCACAACATCCCCAAGCGGATCCACCACTTCATGTTGCAGGCCAAGACGCTGGACGATGTGGGCTCCGCCTTCGACCGCTGCTTCGACAACAAGGTGCGGGTCGCGCAGACCATCGGTCGCCACCCGAACGACCACATGGTGAGCTTCTACGCCTTCACACCTTCGGGCTTCGAGTTCGAGTATGGCTACGGCGCGCGCGAAGTGGACGACGCCACCTGGCAGGCCGGCCACTACAACTTCATCAGCGAGTGGGGCCACCGCCCGCCCGCCACGCTGCGCCAGAAGTTCTAGGGCGCCAGAAGTTCTAGGTCGCTGCCGCCCGTGTATGCGGGCTGGCGTGCGCCTGCAGGAAGGCCTCGGTGAAGACGATGGGTTCGTGGTGGAGCGACCGCTCACCGTCGTGGCCCATCATCCCTGCAGCGGTCGCTGCGAGCGTCTGTACGGCGCCGAGCGTCCAGCGGCCAAAGCAGGTGCTGGCGCCCTCGTAGGCCTGCACCACATACTCCTGCGGCGTGACCATGTAGCCGGCGTAGCCGTTCGCGTGGCCGTTGCAGATGACGGTGGTGATGCCGTCGCTGCGGAGCTGCTCCAGGAGGGCCCGCTGCATGCGGCGGCCGGCCACGGTGGAGGGCTCGAGCGGCACGCCGACGATGGCGAGCGAGCCGATGCGGACGACCTGCACGGGCAGGCGACGCGGCACCCAGTGTGCCTCCATCAGGGCGCCCCGTTCGCGGAGCTGCTTGGCCCGCTTCACGGTGGGATCGATCTGCGGTGGGAGCAGCCTGGTGGCCATGGAGAAGAGGCCGAAGACCTTCGCAGGTGCCTGACCCGAGGAGCTGAGCTCCATGAAGGGGAACTGGGCGCCGAACCGCTCTGCGGGGGCGTCCGAGATGCGGCCGAGCCGACGCCGGAGCCCGTGGCGGAGCCCTGCGGCGGTGTTGAGCAGGCGGGGCAGGGGAGCGAAGGCGAGGAGCGGACCGGG
>CAIQPA010000439.1 GCA_903873545.1 uncultured delta proteobacterium | reverse complement strand
GAGCTGGGATACGCTCCTGCCCTTCGGCAACCCGCTGATGGAGGGGAAGGCCTACTACTGGCAGGCCTACGCACAGGCGAAGCTCGGCAAGAAGGAGCTCGCGATTGCCCGGCTCGACCGGCTCCGCGACCGCTGGCCGCTGACCTACTACGGCATGCTCGGCGAGCAGCTCCGTGCGGAGCTCTCGGGCAGCGACGCGCGGGCCAGCGCGGTCTGGTGGCCGCGCGGCGGTGGCGCGGCCAACGATGCGCCGCGGGTGGATGTCTATGCGGCCATCTTCGCACGGCTCAAGCCCGAGGAGCGGCGGCACTGGGAGCGGGTGAAGACGCTGGCAGCACTCGGCGAAGGTGCCGCGGCGCGCTCCGGGTTTGCGCCGCTGCGCAAGCGGCTGCTCACCATGGTCCCGCGCGACGAGAAGGAGGCATGGACCCACGCGCTCGACCTGATGGTGGGCGACTACCACCAGATGTGGGAGTCTTCGTGGAACTCGATTGCGGGCTTCCCGGGCATGATTTCGCCTACGGGGCTCCGCTCGGTGATGGCCTACCCGCGCGCCTACCGCGAGGTGGTGGAGGGCGTTGCCTCGGAGTTCGGCCTCTACCCCGGCTTTGTCTACAGCATCATGCGGCAGGAGAGCCGCTTCAACCCCGCGCAGATCTCCGGCACCGACGCGATGGGGGCGCTGCAGATGCAGCCCGAGACGGCCCGCAAGGTGGCCTCGGAGATTGGGGTAACCTTCAACCTTGCGACCTTCCCGCGGCCCGAGGTGGGCTTCCGCTACAGCGGCTTCTACATGCGCAAGCTGGTCGATAACTTCTCGGGCCTGTATGTGCCCGCGGCGGCCGCCTACAACACCGGGCCGGGCCCCATCGCACGCTGGTTTCGCAAGAACCCCGACGCGACCTTCCCGTGGCTCATCGAGGAGTTCGAGTACAACGAAGGCCGAGCCTACGGCCGCAAGGTTGTGGAGCACATGCTGCGCTACCTCTACCTCTATGAGCCCGATGCGGCGGTGCGCGGCGCAGTGCTCGACAAGATGTTCCCGCTCTCGCGCGACATCACCCTGCCGGACGACGTCGGATACTAGGCGGAGGCGCGCGAGGTGGCTAACAGAGCGGCCACTTCCTCCTCCCGCCCGACGGTTGCCGCATGAGCGAGTTCACGTTCGAGAAGCCCTTCCAGTTCACCGCCGATGAGACCCGCTATCGCTTCCTCGGCAACGAGGGGGTGACGGTCGAGCAGCTCGGTGAACACACCTTCCTGAAGGTGGCGCCCGAGGTGCTCAGCAACCTTGCAGCGCAGGCCTTCCACGACTGCTCCTTCTTCCTTCGCACCTCGCACCAGGAGTCTGTCGCCGCCATCCTCAATGACCCCGAGGCGACCGACAACGACCGCTATGTGGCGACCACGCTGATCAAGAATTCGGTCATCGCAGCCGGCGGCCAGCTGCCCATCTGCCAAGACACCGGTACCGCCATCGTCGTCGGAAAGAAGGGGCAGTTCGTGCTCACCGACGGCCACGACGAGGAGCACCTCTCGCGCGGCATCTGGTCCACCTTCCAGCGCGACAACCTCCGCTACTCGCAGGTGGTCCCGCTCACGATGTATGACGAGAAGAACTCGGGCAACAACCTGCCTGCGCAGATTGACCTCTACGCCACCTACGGCGCCAGCTACGAGCTCCTCTTCCTCGCCAAGGGGGGCGGTTCTGCCAACAAGACCTACCTCTTCCAGCAGACCAAGGCGGTGCTCAATCCGACCAGTCTCGAGGCCTTCCTCGTCGAGAAGATGAAGACGCTCGGCACGGCAGCTTGCCCGCCCTACCACGTGGCCTTTGTCATCGGTGGCACGAGCGCCGAGGCGACGCTCAAGACGGTCAAACTGGCGAGCGCAAAGGAGCTCGACAACCTGCCCACGACGGGGTCGATGGGCGGGCGCGCCTTCCGTGATGTGGAGCTCGAGCAGCGGCTGCTCAAGGCCGCCTGGAGCACCGGCATTGGCGCCCAGTTCGGCGGCAAGTACTTCGCCCACGATGTGCGGGTCATCCGGCTCCCGCGGCATGGTGCCTCCTGCCCCATCGGCATGGCGGTCTCCTGCTCCGCCGACCGGAACATCAAGGCCCGCATCGATGCGCAGGGCGTCTGGCTCGAGGAGATGGAGCACCACCCCGAGCGGTTCCTGCTTGAGTCTGCGATGCCCGATAGCGCCTCGGTGAAGATCAACCTCGATGTGCCGATGGCCGAGATTCTGACCGAGCTGGGCAGACACCCCGTTCGCACCCGGGTGCTGCTGACCGGCACCATGGTGGTGGCCCGCGACATTGCCCACGCCAAGCTCAAGGAGAAGGTGGACCGGGGCGAGCCGCTTCCCGACTACTTCAAGCAGCACCCTGTCTATTATGCCGGTCCTGCGAAGACCCCGGCTGGCATGCCGTCGGGCTCCTTCGGTCCCACGACCGCGGAGCGGATGGACCCCTACGTGGACCTCTTCCAGTCGCTCGGCGGCTCCATGGTGATGCTGGCCAAGGGCAACCGGACGCAGCAGGTCACCGACGCCTGCAAGAAGCATGGCGGCTTCTACCTCGGCAGCATCGGCGGACCGGCTGCCATCCTGGCCTCCGAGAGCATCAAGAAGGTCGAGGTCCTCGACATGCCCGAGCTGGGCATGGAGGCGGTCTGGAAGATTGAAGTGGTCGACTTCCCCGCCTTCATCCTGGTG
>CAIQPA010000438.1 GCA_903873545.1 uncultured delta proteobacterium | reverse complement strand
GCCCAACACCGCCGAGCTTGGAGCGGGTCCCGCCTACGGCTCCATCTGCCGCCCCCCCTTCGAGCGGGCCGCCGCCTACACCCCCGACTTCTGCGACAGCTGCTCCGCCTCCGACAAGTGCGAGAGCAGCTCTGCCTGCATCGACGATGCCTTCTACTCCGACGAAGCTGCCGATCAGCGCACGGGCCACTGCTTGGTGGCCTGCAACGCCACCGCGGCGAACGCCTGCCCCACAGGCTTCTCCTGCCGTATCCCCGGCACGGGCGAGTCGCAGCTCGGCAGCCCCAAGGAGGGCACCTTCTGCTTCCCCACCCTCGGCACCTGCACGAGCTGCCTCGACCGCGACGGCGACGGCGTGGGCGTCGGTGGCTGCACCGCCGCCGGTGGCGCCTCTGCGGTCGATTGCAATGACACCGATGCAGAGATCTACTTCGACGGCGCCGAGCCCGACCACGCCTTCCCCGGCTCCTGCGGCGCCAACCTCGATGCCAACTGCAACGGCGTCAGCGACGACAAGGAGCAGATCGGCGTGACAGACGAGGACGGCAACCTCATCTATGGCGCCGAGCACTGCGGAAGCTGCTTCAGCGCCTGTGGCGGCAGCGAGGGTGTGGGCGAGGCCGCCTCGAGCCGTACCTGCGAGGTCACCGGCCAGGGCGGAGCCTACGGCAACCTCACGGCCTGCCGCCCCTCTTGCGACTACCCCGATCTGCGCGCCGACTGCAGCCCCACCGCGGGCGATGGCTGCGAGACGCAGATCAGCGGCCGCGCCTCGCTCAGCATCCGCGACTGCGATGCAGACGGCCATGGTGATGCCAATGCGACCGCTGCCGACCTGCTATTTGATTGCGACGGTTCAGGCGTGCAGGCCATCAACCCGCGCGACGGCAGCAGCTGCACCACGGTGCGCGTGAAGCTCACCGGGTCCTACGGCGACGACTGCGACGATAGCCAAGACTGCGTCAACCCCGGCAAGACCGAGGTCTGCGATGGCTACGACAACGACTGCAACGGCCGCGGCGACGACTCTGTGGTGGGCGTTGGCGAATCCTGTGTCGTGGACGCGAGCAATCTGACGGTGCTTGGGGCCTGCCGCAACGGCTTCCGCATCTGCGGCCCCGGCATCGAGGGGCTCATCTGCGGTGCGTCGCTGCCCACCGCCGAGCTCTGCGACGGCCTCGACAACGACTGTAACGGAACGCCAGACAACCTCGCCGTCGGAGCCCGCCTCTACGACGACTCGGGAGCGCTTCGCATCATCGGCGACAGCTGCACCGTGCCGGGCAAGCTCGGAGTCTGCGCCGGAGGCACCTGGCAGTGTTCGAGCACGCCCGTCCCCTGCGCCAGTGGCACCGGGCAGTGCACGAGGGCCAGCGTTGCCTGCGTGGGCCCCGACCCCAGCACCGACGACCTCTTCAACGACCCCGATCTGCTCGACACCAACTGCGATGGTATCGACGGCCTGCTCGCCGAGGCCATCTTCGTGAAGGCGGGCGGAGCCACGGCCGCATCGAGCCCGTCCGAGACCCTCACCCGGTCTGTCGCGAACCCGGCCTTCCTTAGCAGCGACCTCGGAACCATGAACAATCCCGTCGGCAATCTGCTGGTCGCCTTCGAATTGATTGCGGCCCGCGCCGGGCAGTCAACCACCAAGATTCGGCAGATCCACATCGCAGGAAATGCGACCCCCTACCAGATGCCCCACGGACTTACGCTCGGCCCGGACGATGCAGGATTTGCGATGATCGGAGGATACGATGTTGTCCTCTCGTCCACCTTTACGGGCGGCAGAACGGTCACCACCGGAACATGGACCGTCGGGAGTGCCGGCACCCAGGTGACCTTCGATGGAGCGAATGCCTTCGGAGACAACGACTGCGATCAGGATGACACCCCATGTTGGCGGATCCGTCCGCCTGCTCCACCCATTCTGGATCCTACACTGGACATCGAGGCGGCGATCACCGTTAGCGCGCCCAACAACATCGTCTTCCGCCGCGTAAACTTGGTCGTGAGCGCCCCGCCTGCGGGCTTCGGCCCGGTCGCGGGCATCAAGTGTTCCGCCACTGCTCCCGCTTCCTGTGCTGACCTGATCCTCGACCGTGTCGGCCTCCGCCTCGACGGAGGTGCCCAAGGTGCGGTGGGTGTGGATGGGTCCTCCTTCGATGCGCGCGCCGCGCAGGGCTCGTCTCTGTTGGCGGCCGTGATTGGCGAACGTGGCGCCGATGGTTGTCGCGGACAGGGTGGTGGCGGCGCGGGCGGCGCCGGCTCGGCCGTCGTCGCAAACCGGCGGAGCGGATATGGCGCCCCCGATTTTGCCTACGGCAGTGGCGCGGGCGGACGGGTCTCGCAGAAAGAAGCTGTCATGTTGGGTGAGGCGGGCTTTGTGCCCCGCGATCCTACCATGGCCGCTCCCGGCGGTATCAGTGCCCCCATGACCTATCCGTTGAGCCTCTTTGCGAGCGGCCCCGGCAGCAGCGGTCGCAGCGGCGGCGGCGGCGGTGGCGGCGCGGGCTGGATGAACCGGGGCGGCGGCGGTGGTGCCGCAGGCGGCTGTGGCGGCGGCGGCGGTAGCGGTAGCGCGGGCGGCTCCGTCTTTGGTCTGGTTGTCTTGGATCCCCTTGCCCTCCCGACCACGACGTCCGTTACCGTCGAGATCTCTTCCGGTGGAATTGGCGGCGGCGGCGGCTACGGCGGCGTTGGTCAGCAGGGTGGGGCGCAGAACAAGTCGCCCATCTCCTTCACCACCCCCTTCCTCGATGCAGCGACCTGGGCCACCAACGGCGGCAACAGAGATTGGTTTGCAGCAGGTGGCCCGGGCGGCTCGGGCGCTGGCGGCGGCGGCGGCGGCGGCGGCCCCGGAGGCTGGGCCGTTGGCATCGCCAAGTACAGCGACCTCGCCATCCCGAACTCCATCACCGTTGGCGTGAGCACCGGCGGCATGGGCGGCATGGGCGGCGTGGGTG
>CAIQPA010000437.1 GCA_903873545.1 uncultured delta proteobacterium | reverse complement strand
GCGGCCTGTTGGGTAGGAGCCGACACAGCAGGCTGCGCGGAACCCTCAACCTGTCGTGCGGGAGCGGCCAAAGCGGGCGGAGAGGCTGGAACCGGCGGTGAGGGACTACAACCCGCCAAACAAACGAGGAGGCGAAGTACTGGCCAGCGAAACAGGCTGGGGTTGAACGTCTGCATGGTCCCTCGGGCATTGTTGGTCCGTGTGAGCGGAGGCTCTAAAGGGTGCATGAATGCAGCGAGGGAAGCAACCCTGCTCGCACATCTGCATCTCCTGGATTCCCTGAGGCGCTGTTAAGCGGCGTTTTGGTTCGTTTCACCCAATGCCCGGCGCGTACTGCCCTGCACGCACGCGTTCCCCGTTCGCGCCGCGATTGTGGCTTTGTTTGGTGCGCGCTCCTCGCCCCAGCGTTGCTCCGGCGCAGGGGCGGCGAGGTAGGGTAGCTCGCCGAAGAGCGCCGCCGAGCGGCCTCCGAGTACACCCGGCAGGAATTGAACCTGCGACCTACGGATTCGAAGTCCGGCGCTCTATCCAACTGAGCTACGAGTGCATGCTCGACCGGCGCACCCCCCAAGGGGGCACGGCCTGTAGAGAGGGAGGATAGAGGGGTTTGAACCCTCGACATCCGGAACCACAATCCGGCGCTCTGCCAACTGAGCTATATCCTCCGTCCGTCCGGCAAGCCGGACTTCGGGGCAGGGCCACTACCTTTGGGCGCCGCGCAAGTCAAGATGGCGAGCGGCAAAGCGAGGCGGCCAGCAAGCGCGTCTCCGTGACCGAGCCTCGGCGACCTCGGCCAGCGCCTCCGAAGGCGAACAGCGCGCCGGTGATTCAAGGAGCGCGCCCGGCTGGAATCGAACCAGCGACCCACGGCTTAGAAGGCCGTTGCTCTATCCAACTGAGCTACGGGTGCATTCAAGTCGGGGTGACAGGATTCGAACCTGCGACTTACGGTTCCCAAAACCGTCGCGCTACCAGGCTGCGCTACACCCCGAGGAGCGGGCGCCTTACCCATCGGCGCACAATCGCGCAAGCGAGGCTATGGTTCCATGACCTCTGCGGCCAGTTTGCCTGCCTCGGCGGCGCCCGCGCTGTCTCCCGCTGCTGCGCGGAGCTGCTGCAGATGGAGGAGGATGTCGTGTGCTGCCTTGGGCCTGCCGGCCTCCAGCCAGGCGCGCGCCGCATTCCAGCGAGCCATGTCGCCCAGCTTGGGGCTGTCGAAGAGCCCCTCGTAGAGCGCCACCGCCTCGAGCGGGGAGCCGAGCGATTGAAGGTCGTTGGCCCGCAGGAACTGCTCGTGACGAAAGTGAGATTCGCGGCTGGGCCAGAAGGAGAGGAGCGCGATGGCCAGCACCACCGTCAGCCCCGCCAGGAGCCGGCGCTCCTGCTTAGCGGCGAGCTGCGCCCTGCCCCACTCCACGAAGGCCCCCGCGCCGATGGCCAGAAAGGGGAGCCAGGGGAGCCGGTAGCGACCGACCACGAAGAAGAGGAGCATGGTGCCGAGCGGCAGCAGCAGCCCGAAGAGCAGGAGCGTGGCGCGCTGACGGCCACGCATGATCAGGATTGCGAGACCCGGGAGCCCGAGCACGATGAAGAGGCCGGCAGGCGGGAAGAGGGGCAGCGCGAGGATGCCCATGAACTGCCGATCGTACTCGTAGGTGCGGTTGTCGGGGACCTCGTCGGACTGCAGCGCCAGGAGCAGCTTCTGCCCGGTCAGGCGGAGGGTGCCGACAGGGTCTGAGCTGCGGATGCGGAGCGCTTCGGTGCGCCAGTGGTCGTTGACCTCGCCGGCGCTGACGGGGCGCTGTAGCTCCGCCTCTGCAATGCGCCGGGCCTCACGCGGGAGCTCCGAGGTGTCTTGCTTGAGTACCCAGCCGGTTGGGATGGTCCAGGTGCCGTCTGCGGTGGCGTGGTTGCCGATGTAGAGGTTGATGCCACCGGAGGCGGCGGAGGGGCTCATGCTCCCGCGCTGGCCGTTGAACCAGACGAAGGGGGCGAGGATGATGCCACCCGCGACAGCAGCGACGGCGAGCAGGCCAATGCGGCGCTTGAGGCCGATCGCGGGCGACGCGTCGCGGTTCGGCAGGAGCAACAGGAGCCCGATGGGGAGGGCGACCAGGGCGATGTTGGGGCGGCCGAGCGTGGCGACTGCGAGGGAGGCGCCAAGCGCGGCCGCGCGCAGCAGAGAGGGTCGCTCCGAGAGGCGGACGGAGGTCCAAGCGGCGAGCAGCGTGGCAAAGGCGACGACCGGGTCGGCGAGGAGGCGGGTCTCGTAGAAGAGCTGCGGGCCGCAGAGTGCCCAGGCTGCGGCAACCCAGAAGGCAGTGGCCGGGGCGAGGAGGCGTGAGGCGAGCCGCCAGAGCAGCACGAGCGTAGCGAGGCCGATGAGCTGCTGCAGGGCGAGCGCGCCGAGCGGGGAGAGGCCGAAAAGCTTGTAGGTGCCGGCGAGGAGGAGGGTCCAGAGCGGGCTGAGGAAGAAGCGGGCGGCGATCGCGTCGGCGCGGCCGCGGGAGAGGAGGTCGGCGAGGCGGTCGAAGACCACCTCGTCAAAGCGGTAGGCGCTGTAGGCCGGGTCGCCGATGGCGCCTGCGAAGACGAAGAGGCGGACGAGACCGGCGAAGAGCAGCAGCGCGACGAGGGCGGTGCGCGGGCTGTCCCAGGGGCGCTTCGCTTGGGCGCGGTCAGCCACGCGGGCCGCGCTGCGCGAGCCAGGTGCGGAGTGTGGCGAGCGCCGCGCCGCGGTGGCTGATGGCGTTCTTGTCTGCTGCGGAGAGGGTGGCGAGCGGGCGGCCGTCGGGGAGGCGGAAGTAGGGGTCGTAGCCGAAGCCGCCCTGCCCTTCAGCGGTGTCGCTGACAGCGCCCTCCATGGTGCCCGAGAAGGTGTGGAGGATGAGGTCGCCGAGGTCGAGGGCGCGGGCATCCGGGTCGGCGTTGGCGATGAGGTCGCGCTCGTCGGCGCGGGGGGCGAGGCCGGTGGGCAGCGCGACAGCGATGACGCAGTGGTAGCGGGCCGCGCTGGTGCGCTTTCCGCGCAGGAGGAGTTCGCGCACCATGCGGGCGTTGTTGTCGGCGTCGGAGGCTCCGGGGCCGGCGAAGCGGGCCGAGTAGACGCCGGGGGCGCCGTCCAGGGCGTCGATGGCGATGCCGCTGTCGTCTGCGAGCGCCGGCAGGCCGGTGGCGCGGGCATAGGCGACGGCCTTCACGACCGCGTTGGCTGCAAAGGTGGTGGCCCACTCGTCCACCTCGAGGGCCAGGCCGGCCTCCTTCGGTGTGCGAAGCTCGACGCCGAAGTCTGCGACGATGGCGAGGATCTCCTCGGCCTTGTGGGCGTTGCCGGTGGCGAGCTGCCAGGTGGTGGTCATGGGCGGAGGCCGAGTCGGGTGGCGGCGTCGCCGAGCGCGTCGAGCTGGAGCTGGCGGAGGGTGGCGATGCCGCCCGTGCCGAGGTCGATGAGGGCGTCGAGTTCGGAGCGCTTGAGGAGCCCGCCCTCCCCTGTGGCCTGGAGCTCGACCATGTCGCCGCTGCTGGTCATGACGAGGTTCATGTCGACCTCGGCGCGGGAGTCTTCGATGTAGTCGAGGTCGAGGAGCGGGCGGCCGCCGTAGATGCCGCAGGAGACTGCGGCGACGGAGCCGGTGAGGGGCGAACTCTCGATGCGGCCATCGCGGAGGAGCTTGTCGACGGCGAGCGCGAGGGCGACCCAGGCGCCGGTGATGGAGGCTGTGCGGGTGCCACCGTCGGCCTGCATGACCTCGCAGTCGAGGTGGATGGTGTTGAGGCCGAGCTTGGGGAGGTCGATGATGGCGCGGAGGGAGCGGCCGATGAGGCGCTGGATCTCGTGGGTGCGTCCCTGGATGCGGCCCTTGGCGGATTCGCGGTCGGTGCGGTGGGGCGTGGAGCCGGGGAGCATGCAGTACTCCGCGGTGAGCCAGCCGCCGACGGTCTCGCGGTGCTTGGGGACGCCCGCGGTGACGGAGGCGGTGCAGAGGACCATGGTCTTGCCGGCGCGGATGAGGACGCTTCCCGCGGGCAGGACGGTGAAGCCGGGGTGGAGTTCCACGCGGCGGAGTTGATCGGGGGCGCGGCCGTCGTGGCGAGGTGCGGTCATGGGAGGTCCAGCGTGGGTGCGGAGCGGGTGGGCGAGGTTGGGGGTGTGGTGGCCGCCGGGTCGGCGCCCGGTTCGACCGGCGGCGCTGGCCTCGATGCGTCGGGCGAGGCCACGGGGAAGTCGCCCTTTGCGAGGGTTTCGTCGAAGCGCAAGAGGCCGTCGATGAGGGCCTCGACGGTACAGGCCTGCCAGGCGGGGAGCGGGATAAGGCGCCCCTCTTCGGGGTGGGAGAGGAAGCCCATCTCGACGACGATGCCGGGCATGTAGAGGCCGCGGAGCACGCGGTAGCGGCCCTGCTTGACCTCGCGGTCGTAGGCGCCCGTGGCGGCGATCGCGGACTGCTGCATGAGCTCGGCAGCGACGAGGCCGAGGTTGGTGGCGGCCGCTCTGCGCAGGTCGTCGAGGACGACGGCGGTGTCGTCGCCTACCACGCCGACCTCGGCGGCAATGCTGCAGGCGCCTTCGGCTTCGCGGCCCGGGACCGGGTCGCCCGGGACGGTTCCGACGGGTGCGAGCGTCAGCGTCTCGACGCCCTGCGCCTCGGGGTTGGGCGCGGCGTTGAGGTGGAGGCTGAGGAAGAGTTCGGGGTTCCAGAGGTTGGCCAGATGGGCGCGGTCCTGGAGGGAGAGGTCGATGTCGGCGGAGCGGGTGAGTCGCACATCGAGGGCGGGGTCGACCTCTTGGAGCCGGTCGCGGAGCCGCTTGGCGATGAGGAGGGCGAGGTGCTTTTCGGCAATCTCGGCGACGCCGATGGTGCCGGGCTCACCGCCGCCGTGTCCCGGGTCGATGAGGAGCCGTTGGAGCGCGATGAAGGGGCGGCGCGGGAGCTGCGGTCCAGGACAGCGCAGCGGGGCGGCTGGTGTGGCCGCCGTCGCCGGTGCGGCCGCGGCGACCGTCAGGAGGAGCGCTGCGAAGGTTGCGACGGTGCGTCCGGTTCGTAGCGCGGCCACGCGGCCCTCAGAAGCGGAGGTAGAGGAGACCCTGGAGGTCGAGCTGGACCGAGGCTGCGTCGCCAGCGAGCCCCATCAGGTAGCCACCGGCGTTGATGCCGACGCTGTCGGTGAAGGCGTAGCGGAGACCGCCGCCGCCGCCCGCGTGGAAGGGGCCTTCGCTGGTGGTGACATAGGTCTTCTTGTCGGCCACGTAGACGAAGTGACGAACGTTGCCGTAGCCGAGCCCGCCTTCGATGTAGAAGTCGAGCTTGCCGGTGTCGGTGAGATACTTGCGGATTTTGGCGCCGAAGAGGGGTTCGAGTTCGGTGCCGGACTCGAGGGTGACGATCTGGAGACGGACGAAGGGGATGACCTCGAGCTGCTGGCCAATCTTGTAGCCAATCTCTGCGGTCGCGTGGCCCGGTGTGAGCGCGATGCCCGAGCCGAGCTTGACGTCGGTGACGACATCGGGCTCGCCCGTTGCGAGTCCTGCGCCGAACCCTCCGCCGACGGCGAAGGAGAAGTTCTTCGCCTTGCCGGAGGAGCGGTCGTCCTCTTCGAGGGCGCCCCAGTCGGAGCCGCGGCTCTTGGAGGGTGCGGCCGTCTGCGGGGGCCGGGTGGCGCGGGCGACGGGCGCGGGCGCGGCAGTCGCCGGCAGCGCTATGCGGAAGGGGGTGGCGGGGCTGCCGGAGGTGGCGAGCATCTGGCCGGCGCGGTCGAGGACCTCGAGGTAGTACTCGACGCCGGAACCGACGACGGAGCTGCCGGGGATGCCGCCCTGGAAGCTGACGCCGTCGCGCTGCGGGGCGAGTTCAACGGCGCGGAAGAGGGGCTCACCGATGGTGCGGAACTGGAGGTTGACCTTGGCGACCGGGACGGTGACGGGGATGCGGGCCGCGATGCCGAGCGGTTCGCGGGCGCGGGCTTCGCGGGGGGGCATGTGCTCGATGAGGCCTTGGGCCGGCGCGGCGACGGGTGCGGGGGGCGCGGCGGGCGGGGGCGTGTAGCCGCCGACACCCATGGCGCTGAGCGAGGGGAGTTGGCCCGCGGGTGCGGGCGGGGGCTGCGGGACGAGGGTGGGCGCGGGACGGGCCGCGGGGGGCGGAGGAACCGGAGCGGGTCGCACTGCCACGGGGTTGGCGAGGCCGCGGGCGCGCTGCAGGAGGGTCTCGAGTGCAGGCGTGGCGTAGTTGGGGTGGAGGCGTGCGTTGGGATCGACCAGCATGGCCTGGACGAAGGCGTTGACCGCGTCGCTCTCTGCGCCGGAGGCGGAGTACCGGACCACACCATCGAGTAGGTAGAGGTCGGCAGCGGCGCGGGAGCG
>CAIQPA010000436.1 GCA_903873545.1 uncultured delta proteobacterium | reverse complement strand
CCCGAGCGAGGAGGACACCGGCACGGGCGGCGGTAACGGGTCGGGCGGCGGACGCGACGAGACCGGCGACCCCACGGTGCTCGAACTCAGCCGGCCCGCGGTCACGCGCGACTTCGTGGTCGTGGCGAACAAAAATCAGGGTGCGCTGACGAAGATTCAGTCCTCGGGTTCGCTCTCGAAGGTCACCTCTGTGGAGATTGGCGGTCGACCGACCGAGGTCTTCGCGGTGGGCGACACAAACCGCATTGTGGCCTTTGGCCGCGGCGAAGGCTCCTTTGCGGTCGTCGACCTCGGCGCCGCCGGCGAAACCGACAGCGTGCGCCGCCTCCCCGTGCTCGACAACTGCAACCAGATCACGGTCTCGCCCGATGGCCTTCACGCCGTCCTCTGGTACGACAACGCTGCTGCGCGTGCGGGCGAGACAATGGGGCCGCTGAGCGAGGTTGCGCTGCTCGACCTGTCGGCCGCGTCGGCCGCACCGGTGACAATCGGCGTGGGCGTCAATGTGCGCCAGGTCTCCTTTGCCGCCGATGGCAGCCGTGCCGTGGTGGTGAGCGATGATGGCGCGAGCGTGCTGGAGATTGCCGACATCACGAGCAACCGGAGTATTCCGCCGATTCCGCTCTCGGATGATGGTGTGACGGGCCAGCTCGGCGCCGACCGCGATGTCTTTGTGACCGAGGCTGCCGACTTCGCTGTGGTGCGGCGCGCTGGCATCGACGGCCTGGGCATTGTCAACCTGGAGACCGGCGATGTCCGGACCGTGGCGACCGGAGAACGGCTCACCGACATCGAACTTCTTGGCCCGTCCCGTGAGCTGGCGCTGCTGTCGCCGTCGCGCAGTGCGGTGGGCTTCGTAGGGCTGGAGGCGGCTGGGCTCGGCTCCGGCGAGGGTTCAGGCGATGGCGTCGACTGGGTCGCGTTGCCGGTCGGAACCGCTGGCTTCCTCGTGCCGAGCGCGGATGGCGCCCGGATCTTCGCAACGGGCGGCGATGTGGGCGACAACCTGCTGGCCTCCATCTCCGTCGATACGCACGTGGTCGCCAGCTTCAACCTGCGCAAGAACACCCGCTCCCTCCTCAACAGCTCCAACGGTCGCTACCTGCTCGTGGTGCACGGTCGTGCGGCCGGTCGGCCGGTGGCAGGCGAGCCGGAAGAGGAGCTCGTCGCGAAGAGCTCGGCGGTCTCGGTTGTGGACCTGGAGCAGGGCACCGCGAAACTGATCTTGCTGCCCGCCGACCCTGGTGCCGTGGCGCTCAACCGCGACGAGTCGCAGGTGCTCTTCACGGTCTCCGACGAGTCGCTCGGCGTCCGTTCGGCCCGCTGGATCGCCTTCGACAGCTTTGCGGTGCAGTCGGTCGACTTCACGCGGCAGCCGACCGATGTGGGCGCACTTCCCGGCTCCGATTGGATGTTTGTGACGCAGTCGCATCCGCAGGGGCGTATCTCTTTCTTGAATCTTTCTACGGGCGCGATGCGAGAGGTCACCGGCTTCTCCCTCAACGCGTTCATCGAGTGAGGTGGTCATGAAGTTTCTCTACGGATGGATGCTGGGTGCGGTGGCCACGGCTTCGCTCTTCGCGGGTTGCAAGGAGGAGGAGCGTGACAGCGCGTGGGATGCGACCCTCTCGGTCGACGCCACCTTTGCGCTCGGCAGCGGCTTTGCGCTGGTCGCGAGCCCGATCAACGAGATTGCCACGCTCACGCCGGAGGGCACCACGGTGGCCCGAAGCCAGAGCCCGCTCGAGGGTGGCTTTGTCACCCAGGCGCCACTGCCCGATGGAGGGGTCGCGCTGGTGACCAGCGAGCCCGCGCTCCGCATCCTCGGGAGCGACGGCGCAACCACGCTGGCGCTGCCGCTGCCCGACAACTTCGACCGGGTGACCGTCTCGGATGACGGGCGGTTTGTGATGCTCTGGTTCTCGCCCGGCTACCAGGGCAGCGACGAGCAGCTCTTCTTCCAGCCCAACCAGCTCGCCTGGATCGACCTGAACGAGGCCGCGCCCACGCTGCAGACCCATGCGCTCAACGGCCCGCGCCCGTCGGCGCTCCGGCTCTTGCCCCCCGTCACCCTGCGCGACGGCTCCGACAAGCGCTTCTACGCCTTCGTTTCGGGCCAGAACGCGGTCTCGTGGGTCGACCTCACCACCGCCTCGACGACCGATCGGCAGCGGCTCGTCCGCCTCGCCGACCCCGCCTCCGGCGCATCGGTCTCCGCCTACGACCTCGTCATCGGCGAAGACCTCCCCGACGACCCGAATGACCTCACCTTCTTCCTCCGGCTCGGCGGTCAGGCCGACGTGATGGCCGTCTCCATGACGCCCGGTCTCGAGGGCGCAGAACGCGACGTGGAGGTCTCTGTCAACCTGCTCGGCCTCGGCGCCGTGCCGACCGCACTCTACCGCCTCCCCACGCCTGGCTCGAAGCTGCTTGCGCTCGTCCAGGGCCGGACCACCGGCTACCTCATGGATGGTGAGAGTGGCGCGGTCGAGGAGGTGGACTTTGGT
>CAIQPA010000435.1 GCA_903873545.1 uncultured delta proteobacterium | reverse complement strand
CGCACGAAAGAACCCACGGTTCAGCATGCCCGACGCAG
Source organism: uncultured delta proteobacterium (assembly GCA_903873545.1). GTDB lineage: Bacteria > Myxococcota_A > Bradymonadia > REDH01 > REDH01 > CAIWGR01. Next base: position 3,124 of record CAIQPA010000435.1, on the reverse strand, counting down.
AGCACAAAGCAACATCGAAGCAGAAGAGCTGGGGCGTGGGCTGGCTCATCGCGGTGCTGTTGCTGCTGCCGCTCCTCACCGCATGCTACAAGGTGGGTGTGCTGCAGTATGCGCTTAAGGATGCGCTGCCGGACGATGAGTACACGGTTGCAGTGTCGATGACCCTCGATGGCCATGGGGAGCGGGCCAAGGTGCGCACCTTCCTGCCGGTGGAGGACAGCCGTCAGAAGGTGCTGGCGCTGACGCCGGCGTCGTCTGCGGCCTTCCGGTTCTCGGAGTCGAACGAGCGTGACAACCGGGTAGGCAACTGGCTCGGCACCGAGGTGAGCGACGGCACGAAGTTGGGCTACACGGCGGTGGTGCGGCTGCTTGGGCAGCGGTTCGAGCTTGGTCCCGACATCGAGGTGCCGAAGGAGCATGCGAGCGGGCTGGCGAAGTATCTGGCGGCCGAAGAGGCGGTGCAGTCGGACAACGCAGACATCGTCGCGCTGATGAAGCAGGTGAAGGGCGACCAGGGCGGTGCGCGGGAGCGGATCCAGCGGATGTTCGACACGGTGCAGTAGCTCAAGTTCCGCCCCTTCTCGGGGACCACCGATGCGCTGACGGCGCTGCGCCTTGGCGAGGCGAGCTGCAATGGCAAGAGCCGGCTGCTGGTGGCGCTGATGCGGGCGTCGGGGATTCCGGCGCGGTTGGTGGGTGGCGTGGTGCTGGAGAGCGGCAAGAAGCGGACCTCGCACCAGTGGGTGGAGGCCTTCGCGGGTGGCCGCTGGGTGCCCTTTGACCCGACGAACCGGCACTTTGCGGAGCTGCCGGCAAACTACCTGGTGCTCTACCGGGGCGACGAGACGCTCTTCCGCCACACCTCGGATACCAACTTTGACTACGGGTTCGAGATTGTGCGGCGGCAGGTGCCGGCGGAGCGGACGCTGACCACCTTGTCGCCGCCAGCATCATCTTCGCTGCGTGCGGCTCCGACAGCCCAGCCTTCCGCAATGTGGATGCCAACGGCACGGTCGACACCGGCACCACCGACACGGGGACCGCAGACACAGGGCAGGCGGATACGGCTCCCGTGATCCCCATCGATCCGACAGCGGCCGACGAGGTTGCCTTCCAGACCGCGCTCGACCTCTACAACGCGCTGGACTACGCGGGCGCCGAGGCTGCGTTTACGCAGTTCATTGCCAACTTTCCGGACTCGCCGCGGGCCGACAACGCCGCCTATCTGAACGCGCGCTGCATCTACGAGAGCGGTGACCCGGCCGGTGGCCAGCGGGCCTTTGCACAGTTCATCGCGACCCACGCAGGCTCGGTCTTCCTCAACGAGGCCCACTACTTCCTGGGCCGCTGCTACTTCCAGCAGGCCAACTACGGGGCGGCATTGCCGGAGTTCCAAGCCTCGCTCTCGATCGACCCGGTGGGGCTCTAGGCCGACGATGCCCAGTACTATGTGGCGCGGACACAGTACCAGCTGGCGGCCTACGCTGAGGCCGTTGTGCAGTTCGACAAGCTGCTCAACGGCTTCCCGACGACGGTCTACATCGACAACGGCTTCTACTACAAAGGCCGGTCGCAGTTCGCGCTCAAGGACTACACGAACGCCATCGTGTAGTTCGACCGGGTGCTGACCTTCCCAGGCTCGATCTACCTCGACAACGCGACCTACTACAAAGGCCGCTCGACCTACTCGCTCGGCAACCTGGCCGGCGCGCTGCCCATCTTCCAGTCGATTGCGGTCACCTTCCCGGGCTCGGCCTACGAAGACAACGCGCTCTACTACATCGCCCGCATCTACACCGATCAGGGCCTTTGCGCACAGGCGCAGGCCACGCTGGCAGACCTGGGTGCAAGATTCGCCGGAAGCGTCTATGTGACCAACACCCAAACCTATCTCACTGCGAACGGCTGCTAGCATGGTCATCACGCCTCGGAACCTCGTCTTCATCCTCGGGCTTGCGGCGCTTCCCCGGCCGGTGGAGGCGAAGGAGACGAAGGGCGGAGAGCAGCTGGCACCATGGCAGGTGTGGGAGGTGCTGACGAACTCCCAGTGGAAGCTCATTCCGACCTTGGAGCTGGCCGGCGCGAGTTACCCGGAGAGCAGCGAACTGGCGGGACAGGGCGGCGCCGGGCTCTCCATCAAGCAGCGCTGGGCCGGCAACAAGGCGAGCTACGGCGCGACGCTTGAGCATGAGCCCTTTGCGCTGCGGGTCTTCAACTTCGGCGACGGCGAAGACAGCTACTCGCCGGAGCGGTTGACGCAGAGCACCGACACGGTGGCGGCAGCGATGCGCTGGCAGAAGCGGTGGAGCGAGACCTTCTCCACCGATGGCGCGGCCTCTGTGTCGCAGCGGTGGGCGGAGAACGCATCGGATGAGCGGCGGCTGACCGAGGCGAGCTGGGCCTTCGAGGAGCGCGAGGCCTTCGGTTTGAAGCCGGTGTCTTGGACCGCCACGGCGCGCTACGGACGGAGCATCTATCCGCAGTATCGCGTAAACGACCGGGCGCTCGATTCGGAGTGGGGTGTGCTCGAGGTGGCGACCGATTACCGGCTCTCCGACAGGGTGGAGCTGACGGCGGGGTACTCGGTGCGGAGCACGCAGTATCTGGATGCCAAGTATGACGCGGTGGACAGCGCCGGGATCGTGATCACGGCGACGGAAGACAAGTCGCTGCTGCGCCAGACGGCCAGCGTGGGCGCCTCGTGGAAGGCGGTCGATGGCCTCAAACTGACGACGGAGCTGGAGCTCATCCGCAACGACTACAGCAACTACACGCGGGAGATGGATGGGCGCGACGCGAGCGGAAACGACGAGGCTCGTCTTATCCGCGACTACGAGGATGCGACGCGGAGCCAGCTTCGGCTCGGCGCGAGCTACCGACCGACAGATGCGTGGAAGGTGCGGTTTTCGGCCGCCGGTTGGGTGCGGCCCTACGACACCTACCAGGCGCGCAATGCGGACAACGACTGGCTCGAAGAGACCCGGCTCGATGGCGGCGTGAACCTGGACCTTTCGGGCGAGCTGGCGCTGGGGGAGGTTACGCTGGCGAAGTCGGAGGGCTTTACCTTCGCTGCGGTGGCGAGCGGGAGCTACGACACGCAGTCGTCCAACATGGAGCGGGAGCT
>CAIQPA010000434.1 GCA_903873545.1 uncultured delta proteobacterium | reverse complement strand
CGGCGGGCGCAGGCTTGGCTGCCGGCTTGGTCGCGGGCTTCGCCGCGGGTGTAGCTGCGCGCGACGGCGCCGCGGCAGGGCGAACCGCAGGCGCAGGCGCCGCTGCGGGACGACGGGCCGGCGCGGTGGCGGGGGCGGCGCGGCGGGTCTCAGCCTGCTTCGCGGCAGGGCGCGCAGGTGCAGTGGCCCTCGGAGCGGGCGCTGCAGCACGAGCGGGCGCCGCCGGGCGAGCCGCAGGAGCAGCAGGCTTGGCAGCGGGCGCTGCAGGGCGAACCGCAGGGGCGGCCGGGCGAGCGGCGGCGCTCTGGACAACGGGAGCAGGCTTGGCGGGTGCAGCCGCAGGGGCAGAGGCTGCCTTTGCAGCGGCAGCAGCCTGCGCGGGAGCTGTCCCGGGCGCGGCCGCAGTCTGTGGAACAGCGCCCACCTTGCGGCAGAGGTTGAGCCGCTCGTGGTAGCTCTCGGAGAGCTTCTTGCTCACCTTGTCGCGGAGCATGAGCACCTGGTCATTGGCCGCGCGGCAGTCGCCGACGCCGAGCGCGGTGTCGATGGCGACGCGGGCGACGCGGGCCTTGTCGAGCTGCTCGCGCAGCTTGTCGAGGCCGGCGAGCGCCACAGGCGTAGCGAGCGTGATGCGGTCCATGGCGCGACGGGCCTTGTTCTCCTGGCCCTTGTCGAGCGCGGCGAGCGCCTCGAGCACCTGCGGCTCATACTTGGCCCGGTCGGCCACCTCATCCACAATGCGGACGGGCTCCTTCTTCTCGATGGAGGCCGGTGCCGCAGCCGCAGCGACGCGCCGCTCGGCGCTCAGCGTGCTCTCACGCTTCACCCGCATCATCTCTGATCCGAAGACGCCACCGGCAACCAGGAAGACGGCGAGCATGCCGATCGCGATGTGCTTGAAGCCGATCTCGCCCTGGCCGCGACGCTGCTCGGAGCGCCGCGGTGCGATGGGCACATCGACCGCCTCATCACCGATAACGAAGCGACCCGTGACGGCCTCCACCTTGTCGGAGGCAGGGACCGCGCGGCCACGCACGGTGGTCGCGCCGGTTCCCACAACATCCATACGGAGGGGCCCGGTCTGTCCTCGGGCCGCGCGGCTCCGCGGCGCTGAGGCGCTCGGCTGGCGGTCGTCTTCCATCATCTCCGGTCCAACGCTGGCCACGGAGGCGCTGCGGCGCGCCTCGCCACCCGCGACGACCTTCTCGCGCGGTGCGGCGGCACGGGACGGCGCGACCTGCGGCGTGTTGGCCTGCTGGTCGAACATCTGGTCGAGCGCGAGCTGCGGGTTGGCCGGCTTGCGGCTGGCCGGCTTCTTGGCATCGACCGGCTTGGCGGGCGCACGGCCCATCACATCGAGCGCCATCTGGTCTTCGGGCACGGGCGGCTGCTGTGCCGAGATGCGCTCGAGCCGGATCAGGATCTCATGCATCGACTTGGGCCGGTCTTCACGCCGCTTGGCGATCATCTCCATGACCAGCTTGGCGAACTCGGCGGGGATGGGCTGATCGGCAGCGCGGGCCACATCGGCCGGCTTCTCGTTGATCTGGGCGTGCATGACGCCGATCTTGTTCTTGCCCGAGAAGGGGGCGCGACCGGTGAGCGAGAAGTAGAGGACCAGGCCGAGCGCGTAGATGTCGCTGCCGGCGTCGAGGGTCTCGCCACGCGCCTGCTCGGGCGACATGTATTCGGGCGTGCCGAACATGACGCCCGTCTGGGTCAGGCCGGCGTCGTCGTTGATGGCCTTGGCGATGCCGAAGTCGAGCACCTTGATGCTGACGCGGCCCCCCTTGGAGTCGACCAGCATGATGTTGTCGGGCTTGATGTCGCGGTGGATGATCTCGCCCTGGTGGGCCTCGCTCAGCACCTCACAGGACTGCATGGCGATGCGCATCACATGGTGGGCCGGCATGCCCTTGGCCGTGCGGCGCACGAACTTCCCGAGCGAGACGCCCTCGATGTACTCCATCGCGATGTAGAGCGTGCCCTCTTCGAGGCGGCCGAGGTCGGAGATGGTGACGGCATGGTGGTGGCGGATGCGCGACACCATGCGGGCCTCGTTGAGGAACCGGGTGGCGAGCTCCTCGTCGCCCGAATAGCGGCGGTGGAGGAACTTCACGGCGAGCCGCTGGTGGTCGAAGTCTTTGTCGTTGTGCTCGGCAAGATAGACCACGCCCATGCCGCCCGAGGCGATGCGCTCGGTGATGGTGTAGTTCTGCATGATGGTGCGACCGATGAGGTCGTCCTTCTCCACCTCGGCCGTGACCGCGGCGTTGCAATTGGGGCAGCGCTGCACGCCCTCACCCAACTTCTCAGCGCACTTGCTGCAAACAACCGAAGAGGAGTTCGCGACCATCTGACACCCATCCGCAAAGCTGGCGCCTAGGCGCCGCATCGACTCACTGAACCGTCGTATGGTACCTGCCCCAAGTGGCGCCGCAACTTATCGGAGGGCGGCAGATTGACGGGTTGGCAGGGGGCCATTCTGTGGTAGAGGCCACCACAGATTCCCAACACCCACGGACCCCATGGCCCTCCGCATCTCGCAGCTCGAAACAGGCGGAATTCTCGACTCTTTCTTCGTCATGACCGCCTGCAAGCCGGCCGAAACGAAGACCGGTTCGACCTATTACACCCTCACACTCCGGGACATCGGCGGCACGGTCACGGCCAAGGTCTGGTCGCCCGCGCAGGTCTGCCCTGGCGGCCAGCCGGCACCCGGCGTCTACTGGTTCAAGGGCAAGGTGGAGAGCTACCGCGAAGAGGCCCAGCTGGTCGTCAACGCGATGAGCCCCTACGAGCCCTCACCCGGCGAGTATGACCAGCTCGTCCCCGCCTCCCGCTGGACCGCAGAGGTGCTCCGCAACGAGCTCCGCCGCCACATCGAGACCCAGGTCGCCAGCGACCTGATGCGCACCTTCCTCTTCGCCGTGCTCGACGAGCCCACCGTGGTGGAGCGCTTCTTCGCCTGGCCGGCCGCCTCGGGCAACCACCACGCCTTCCGCTCCGGCCTCGCCGAGCACACGCTCTCCATGATGCGGCTCGCCTCGGTCGCCGCCGACCACTACGCCGCCTACCACCCCGGCCTGCTCAACAAAGACCTCCTCATCGCCGGCGTGCTCCTGCACGACCTCGGCAAGATCTGGGAGCTCTCCGCCGGCCTCGTCACCGACTACACCACGGTCGGCCGGCTCGTCGGCCACATCCCCATGGGGGCGACCTTTGTGGAGAAGATGGCGCGCACCATCGACGGCTTCCCCGAGGACCTCATCTGGGAGCTGCAGCACCTGGTGCTGAGCCACCACGGCCTGCTCGAATACGGCGCGGCGAAGTTGCCGACGACGCCCGAGGCGCAGCTGCTCCACTATGTGGACAACATCGACGCCAAGCTCTTCTCCTTCTCGCAGGTGCAGTCGGCGAATGGCTGGTCGTTCAACACGCGGAGCCTTGGGCGCCCGCTCTTTGTGCCGCCTGACAGCACCCGGACCTGGGCCGCTCCGCTGGTGGTGCCCGATATGAGCCGGGGGCCGGGTCAGGCCGCCGACCGACCGGCCGCAGCGCCTCTGCCGGAGGCCGCCGCAACGCCCGCACCGGAGCCAGCGCGCAAGCGGGCGAAGGCGGTCGCCGAAGAGGCGGAGCCCGACAAGTCCACGCCGCTCGACACCCCGGCGCGGCCGCGGCCGCTCATGCTCTTCGACGGGCTCGAGTAGCCCCGATCAGGGGAAGATGCCGCGCTCGCGGTAGGAGTCGCTCACACGCTGCACTGCGACGGCGAGGGCGGCCGTGCGGCGCGAGACCTTGT
>CAIQPA010000433.1 GCA_903873545.1 uncultured delta proteobacterium | reverse complement strand
CGCTGGTGCCCAGCCTCTGCGACTGCCGCCTGGTTGGCGTGATCGAGCCGGGCATCGCGCTCACGCTCCGTCAGACCGCGCCAGGCGACCTCGTCGGGCTGCTCGGCGGTCGCCGGACCATCGAGGCGGGGCTCCATGCTGCGGCGCTCGAGGCTGCAGGGCGACCCACGCGGGGCCTCGTCGCGCAGCCGCTCTCGGCCCATGTGGAGGCGGGCCGGCTCGCAGGCCCAGAACTCGACGCAGACCTGCTGCCGCTCTTAGCGCAGGTCTCCGACTGCGACGCGGTGCTGCTGGCCTGCACCCACTACCCTGCGCTGCTTCCACGGCTGGTGGAGCTGCTGCCAGCCATGCGGTGGCTCGACCCTGTTGAGGAGCTGGTTGAGCAGTTGGCGGCTGGACTGCCGGCGCTCGGGGAGGGCGTCGCGGCCACACTCCCGCGGATGATGACGACGGGCGACCCGGCGGCGAGCGAACGGTCGGCCGCGCTGGCCTTCGGCGCGGCCTTTGGGCCGTGGGAGCGGGTGGCGTTATCCGCGCGGTGAAGCGGGCTTCGCTCGGGCACTGCTCGCAACCACGGCGAACCGCTCCTTGAGCTGCAAGAAGGGTGTCTCGAACCAGCGATAGGAGCCGGACGAGAGGGCAAAGGTGGCGCCGAAGACGAGCAGGTAGGTGGCGACATGGTGGAGGAGCCCGTCGTGCAGGCCGGTCCGGCGGAGCAGCAGCAGGACCGCGGCGATGACGAAGGTGTGGTAGAGGTAGACGCCGTACGAGACCTCACCCACACGTTGCAGCACCGCGCCGGCGCCGCCTCGCAGGGCGCCGCGGCTCACAACCACCGCGAGCAGCGCGCTCCAGAGCAGTGCTGAGCCGAGGTGAAAGAGCGGGTGATAGGGCGCTGCGAACCAGAGCCAGAGCAGGCAGAGCAGCGTCACGCCGGCGGCCACGATGGTCGCTCCGGCGCGGGACCACAGCTTGCCACCATGGATGATGAGGGCCAGGAGCGCGCCTGCCGCTAGGCTTTCGACGGGGAAGAGCCGGGCAAGCGCGAGCATCGGTCGCATGGAGCCGCTCTCCGCCTCGGGCGGGAGGATGGCAGCGAGGCAGCAGCGGACGATCGGGGCCAGAAGCAGCACCGCTGCCAAGAGCCTTGCGAGGATGCGATGGAAGCGGCGAACAACCCATGGCCAGACCGCGTAAAACTGCTCTTCGACACCGACCGACCAGAGAACGCTCAGGCCGAGCAGGCTGCCGAATCGCACGATGGCGAGGTTGGGCAGCATGAAGGCGAGGAGCCAGGGATAGTGGGTGTGCAGAAGCTCGCCCGCGTCGCGAAACCCGAGGTTGGGCAACAGCGCCGGTGCCACGACGAGGCCGATGGCGAGGGTAAGGAAGTAGAGCGGCCAGATGCGGAGCGCGCGGCGAAGGTAGAATCGGCGGATGTCGATGCGGCCGGTCCGCGCCTGCTCAACGCTTAGCAGCGAGGTGATGAGGAAGCCGCTGAGGCAGAAGAAGAGGGTGACGCCGTGGGTG
>CAIQPA010000432.1 GCA_903873545.1 uncultured delta proteobacterium | reverse complement strand
TCGGGCAGCGCGGCGCTCTCTGCCTCAATCTGCGGAAGCAGCTGCGACGACCGGCAAATGGGGCCCATGACCAGCTGGAAGAAGAGCATCTGGAAGAGGGCGAAGTCGAGCAGGTTCTTCGCCCGCGGCCCGGTGCCGCGGTGGGTGTCGACGAGGTAGCTGATGGCCTGGAAGCAGCTGAACGAGAGGCCGACAGGCAGGACGATGTCGAGGACAGGAAGGTCAGACGCGCCGCCGGAGAGGCTCCAGACGCCGTCCACGGTGTCGCGAAAGAAGTTGTAATACTTGTAGAGTCCGAGCAGGCCGAGGTTGAGGCCAATGCCGAGGAAGAGCCAGCGCCGGGTCGCAGGCCGGTCGGGCCCGAGCCGCTCGCCGAGCAGGAAGTTGGCGGTGGTCGCCACGGCCATAGCGGGGAGGGCTGCCGGCGCGATGGCCGCATAGAAGCCCACGCTGGCCGCGAGCAGCACCCACCGCTGTGCGAGACGGTGGCGGTGGAGCAGCCAGTAGGCCACCAACGCCAGCACGACCAATGTCGCGAACCCCGCAGACTCAAAGTTCATCTGTCACCGTCTCCAAGGTCATGGTCTGTCGTAGGCCCCTCTCACCGACCGACAGGGCTGTCCCCCTAGAAGATTTCGAGCCGATTCGCATCCCCAATGTGGGGAGGGTGCTTGTGGCACGAAGGCGGTCCCGCCGATTCAGATTCCGCGCCAGCGAGGGGGGACGATTGCGCCTCCTCCTCGACCGTTAGGACATCGAGCGACGACGACCATTGGTTCACGTGCGCACTCCAAACTTCACGAACATGAGGCGCGAAGGAGGCCGGTGCGCCTTTGAAATCTTCTTTCGCTTCGCCACCCTCATGTTCATCGTCGCCAACGCTGACGCGAGACCTCCCGCGAATGCCGTGGCGAGAAGCAGCGTGCGTTCCACCCGTGAGATTTCTTATGCGAGCAGGTGCTGCTGGATGGCGACCAGCGCCCGCTTGATATTCTTGTGCTCGCTCCACGACCAAACAAACATCGAGTCCGCACCTCTGTCGACCACGACCTCCGACTCGGCGATGCGAATCCGCGAGGAGACCAACTCGGACCAAGCGGTTCTGTGTCGCCCCGCATGCGGAGAATACCACGGGTTGTGAACATAGATGGCCTCCGCCGTTACGATACAGGCGTCAGCGCCCGAACCCATGAGGGTCAGGTCGAACATGACAACGACAATCTCCTTCGCAGGAATCTGACACGCTACCATTCCCGCCCGAAGTTTCTCTTCCGTAGCCGGAGTCGCCTCCGCAGTTTCGATAAACCGGGACAGCAGGCGGGCTAAGGAATCGGCTCGTTCCGAAGGCAGGAGCCCGAGAAAGCGCTGAAGTGGGCCGCCACGAACGGTGGCCGACGGTTCGGCGAGGGCGGCTACGTCGTCGGTGGGTGCCGTCGCTGGCTTCGGAGGAGTCGGGGAAGAGGATGGCTCGCCCTCATCCTCCGACGCACTCCCGGCGGTGGCGCCCTGGCTGACTCCCTGCGTTGGTGCTGCGAGACCCGGAGATGACCGAAACGGCGCGCCCTGCGGGTCCAGAAATGCACGAATGAGCCAGTCGGGCTGCGTCGCTCGGCAATCCAAGTTTGCGGGGCGTCGCGCCCTTGCAAACTGCTCTGCCTCCCGCGCCGAGATGCAACACGCGAGCCGGATCTGCTCTAGGGCGTCGGCTTCGACGGGCTCTAGAAGGCCATCCTCGAGCGCATCGGAGATAGAGAGGGAGAGGGAGTTGGCATCGCGGCGGAAGTCTCGCCGAGCCTCCTGTATCGCCAGTTCCGAAGGCTTCTGCCGCGATTCGAACGCCTCCAGTGTCTTCAGGTCGAGCATCTTCGGTTCGTCGCGACGGTGCGCCCACCAGTACAGCTCCCGCCATCCATCAAGGCCGGTTTCCTCCGTGCTTGGTCGGGCGACGGCCGCGGAACCTACAAAGCGGTCGGCGAGGTCGTGCCGACAGTGATGCTCGCCCAAGTACCACCGCGCAACCTGTCCGAGCGCGTGAATACAGGGACCGATGTAGTCGGTGGTGATCCGCTGGCTCGCGCTGCCCTGATCGTGTGTACCGAAGTTGCCGTAGGTCTGGATAACACGGAAATGAGTGGAGATGTGCTTGGGCACAACCGCGCCGGACTCTAGTTTCGTGAGCAGTTCGTTCAGCTCGAGCTTATCGATGGGCCGCGCCTGACGCTCCAGGTTTGCTGCGGTGTAGAGTTGTCGGCCTACAGCCTCTGCAAACTGGCGTGCCTTGTTCAGCGATGATTCGGGGTCGTTCAGCGCGTAACCTACGCTCCGCCGGTAGAGCTCCACCGCTCGTTGAATCTCCGCTTCGCGCTCTGCGCTGAACGCGCTCACCTCTCCCATGCCGCCACCTGTCTTCGTCTGAGGACTGCGTGGTTTTCGCGTAGTCTCTTGCGGTCGGTCGGTCGAGCACCCTGCGACGGATATCGTCAACCCC
>CAIQPA010000431.1 GCA_903873545.1 uncultured delta proteobacterium | reverse complement strand
GACTGCATCGGAGGCCTCTGCGGCTGCCCCTGCGGCGGCAATACCTGCGACCTCGGTACCTGCTTCATCATGCCCTTTGGCTCCCCCGCGCAGGCCACCAGCGCAGGCATGCTCCCCGCCCTCAACAAGCTCGACGTGGCCATCTCCATGGACACCACCGGCTCCATGAGCACCCCCATCTCTGCCGTCCAAGGCGCGCTCAACAGCACCCTCGGCACCGCCATCTCTGCGCTCGGCATCTCCACCGCCTTCGGCGTCTCGGCCTTCGACGACTTCCCCTGCTCCCCCTACGGTACCGCAGGAACCGACATCCCCTTCCGCCTCCTCCAGCGGCAGACCACCGACTTCGCCACCGCCCAGGCCGCCGCAGCCCGCCTCGCTCTCCACTCCGGCGGCGACCTACCCGAGTCGGGCCTCGAGGCACTCTTCCAGATCGCCACAGGCGGCGGACGAGCCATCTCCAGCTGCGCCGGCGGCACCGGCACCTACAGCGTCGCCGCCTTCAACAGCGCCACAGGTCGCGTCGCAGGCGTCGCAGACGGCACGCTCGGCGGAATGGGCTTCCGCGCAGGTGCGCTCCCGCTCGTCGTCCACATCACAGACGCCCTCTCCTCCGCACGCGGCGAGGCCTCCTACCCCTACGGCGCCGCCCGCACCGAGGCCCTCACCGCCATGCGCAACCTCGGCGGCCGCATCGCCTCCATCGCCGTCGAGTCCGCCTTCGGCGCCTCAGGACTCAGCGCCGAACTCAGCACCTTCGCCACCCAGACCGAGGCCGTCGTCCCCGCCTGTGCCTGGGACTTCGCACGCCCCACCGGTTGCGCTGCAGGCCAGTGCTGCACCGGCAACAACCGCACCGGCGTCGCCGCCACCGCCGGTCGCTGCCCGCTCGCCTACCGCGCCACCTCGCCCACCTCGTCGGCCGTCTCGACCATCCTGCTCGACGCCGCAGAGCGCATGCAGAACAACGCACGCTTCAACACCTCCATCGCCGTCCGGCGCGACGAGGCAGAGTTCCTCCGCTCCGGCATCGACACCTCCTGCCTTGCAACCTACGCAGCCCCCAACCTCACAAGCTCCGCCGGCACCTGCGACCCCACCCCGGCCACCGCAAACCTCGTCACCAACGGCTACGACGGCGCCCACACGGGCGACGAGCTCGGCTTCGACTTCGAGCTCAACAACAGCTGCATCCGCTCCACGGGCACGCTCCGAGCCTACGTCGTCTACTTCGACCTGATCGGGCCCAACAACACCGTCCTCGACACCCTCTCGCTCTCCGTCGCGGTGCCTTGATCCGCGCCCTTAGCGGACCGCAAACCGGAGACGGCGAATCAGCGTCTCGCGCATCGCCAGCCCCGAGGCCTCCACCTGACCGAGCACCCGGTCGGTCGAGTAACTCACCCGCCGGAACTCCGCCTCGCGCAGCCCCGCGGGCGTCGTCATGCCACGAAAGTAGCTCGCCCGCCGGTCACCATCGTAGGGGTAGCCCACAGACCCCACATTGAAGACCAGCTGCTGTCCCACGCTGTGCCGGAACGGGATGTGGGTGTGACCGCAGAAGGTCGCACCCGCCTTCGAGCCGTCGATCAGCTCCGACCAGACGCAGGCCTCGGTCATCGGCCCAAGCTCCGTCTCATCGTTGCCCGGCGCACCATGCACCAGCGTCAGCGCCACGCCATCCACCTCAAGCGTCAGCTCCGCAGGCAGCGCAGCCAGATAGCTCAGGCTCTCCGCAGAGAGCGCAGCACGGCACTGCGCCAGTGACTCCGCAACCTCACCCTCCGACGGCGCACCCTTCGAGGTTGGCTCCACCAGGTAACGGTCCGTGTTGCCGCGGATGATCGCCTCCGGCTTGATCACGTCCCGCACGAAGGCCACGCAGGCCTCCGGCTCCGGCCCAAAGGCCGCCAAATCGCCAAGGCAGAAGACCCGAACCCCGCTCCGTTTCGACAGGTCGGCCCATACCGCCTCCAGCGCAACAAGGTTCCCGTGAATATCCGATAGAACTGCGATCTGTGACATGCGATAACCTCCGCTCCATGAAGAAGCAGACCCCTAACATGTTCGACACCCCCGGCGCACCTCTGCCGGGCGCACCGCTCGCAGAGCGCATGCGGCCCATCAACTTCGACGAGGTCGTCGGGCAGCAGCATCTCCTCGCGCCGGGCCGCCTCCTCCGCTCCCTCGTCACAGGTCGGCAGCGCCGTAGCCTCATCCTCTGCGGGCCACCCGGCACCGGCAAGACCACCATCGCCCGCCTCTACGCCGACGCACTCGACGCCGAACTCGTCGCACTCTCCGCCGTCACCGCCGGCGTCAAAGATGTGCGCGACGCAGCCGATGAGGCCCGCACCCGCCAACAGGTCACCGGCCGCCACACCCTCCTCTTCCTCGATGAGATCCACCGCTTCAGCAAGAGCCAGCAAGACGCCCTCCTGCCCCACGTAGAGCAGGGTCTCCTCACCCTCATCGGCGCCACCACCGAGAACCCCTCCTTCTCCATCACGGGCGCCCTCCGCTCCCGCTGCCAGCTCCTCACCCTCCTCACCCTCACCACCGACCAGCTCGACGGGCTCGTCGATCGCGCCCTCGCCGACACCGAACGCGGCCTCGGACAACTCCACCTCACCCTCGATCCAGCCGCCCGCGACCACCTCGTCGACCACGCCGCAGGCGACGCACGCGCAGCCCTCGGCGGCCTCGAAGTCGCCGCACGCCTCACCACCGCAACCGGCGAGACCACCATCTCGGCTGCCACCATGGCAGAGGCACTCCAGAAGAAGCTCCTCGACTACGACAAAGATGGCGACCACCACTTCATGCTCGCCAGCGCCTTCATCAAGTCCATGCGCGGCAGCGACCCCGACGCAGCCCTCTTCTACATGCTCCGCATGCTCGAGGCCGGCGAAGACCCCCGCTTCCTCCTCCGCCGCATGGTCATCTTCGCCTCCGAAGATGTCGGCAACGCAGACCCGCAGGCGCTCCAGGTCGCCACCTCCGCCACCGCAGCCTTCGAGCTCATCGGTCTCCCCGAAGGCGTCCTCGCCCTCACCCAGTGCGCCACCTATCTGGCCACCACCCACAAATCGAACGCCGTCATCACCGCCTACGGCTCCGCCCTCAAAGATGTGAAGCAGCACGGCGCGCTCCCGGTCCCCCACCACCTCCGCCAGGTCATCGGCCAGGGACCGCCCCACGCCAGCAACCGCGCCTACAAATACCCGCACGACTTCGAGGGCGCCTACACCCCCGAAGACTATCTCCCAGACGAACTCATCGGACGCCGCTACTACCAGCCCTCCGACCGCGGCCACGAGGCCACCATCTCCACCCGGCTCCAGGCCTGGCGCGCACGCGCCAAACGCCCGCCCTGACCACAAGGTCGACCATGTTCCAGCCCTTCCCCATCGCCGCCGCAGCGGCCGTCCTCCACCTCCTCATCGGGCTCGCAGGACTCCTCATCCCGGCCCGCGTCGCCGCCGAAATCTCCCTTCAACCGCTCGGCAAGCTCGGCCTCTCCGAGATCCGCGCCACCTTCGGCGGCATCTTCCTCGGCCTCGGCGTCGCGATGCTCCTCCTCAACACGGCCGACACCTACGCCGTCGTCGCCGCTGGCTGGTTCGGCGCCGCCATCGCTCGTGCTGTTTCCATCGTCGTCGACCGCGCGCCACACCCCAAGAACTTCGGCGGCCTCCTCATCGAAGCCGGCGTCGGAGCCATGCTCTTCTCCGCCAAGCTCTAGTCTCTTCCACGAGCTCCACGACCATGTCCGAAGCCTTCCTACCCAACGCCACCATCGACGGACGCTTCCGCATCCGCTCCGTCATCGGCGCAGGAACCTTCGGCATGGTCTACGCCGCAGACGACCTCCGGGACGGCGGCTTCGTCGCCCTCAAGACCCTGCACGAGAAGGTCAAACTCCGGGATGAGTATGTCCTCCGCTTTGAGCGGGAGGCCGATGTTACCCGCAAGCTGAGCCACCCCAGCATCACACGGCTCGTCACCGCCGGCCATCTCGACGAAGAGGGTGGCGTCACCACCCCCTACCTCGCCTTCGAACTCATCCGCGGACTCCCCCTCTCTCGCCTCCTCGAGGCACGCGGCCCACTCTCCGCACGCGAAGCGGTCCACCTCACCGCAACGCTCCTCTCCGCCCTCTCGGCAGCCCACCAGCAGGGCATCCTCCACCGCGACCTCAAGCCCGACAACATCCTCGTCGCCGCCCCAGACAACCTCATCACCGAACCCCAGGCCGGCGGCTCCCTCTCCATGCGGCTCGGCATCCCCGAACCCGACCACGAGAGCTGGAGCGATCTACGCAGCCACACGGTCAAGGTCCTAGACTTCGGCCTCGCCAAGATCCTCGACATCGGCCAAGGCCGCGTCAAAGCGCTCACCAAGGCCGGCTTCGCTCCCGGAACCGCCCACTACATGAGCCCCGAGCAGGTCCGCGGCACGAGCGACCTCGACTACCGCGCCGACCTCTACGCCGTCGGCCTCCTCCTCTACCGGATGCTCGCCGGCGAAGAGGCCTTCCCCGGCGACAACGCCATGGAGGTCATCAGCCTCCAGCTCGGCGCGCCCACCCCCGCGCTCCCATCGACGCACGCAGACGAGCTCAACCGGGTCGTCCAGCGGGCCACCGCCAAGAACCCGGCAGACCGCTTCTCCTCCGCAGACGAGATGGCCTGGGCCATGAAGTGCGCCCACAACCCCATCCTCCGCTCAGGGCCGGCACCGACGTTGGTCACGCCGCCGCCGCTGAGCAAACCCTCGCTGCTCCGCCGCCTCTTCGGCCGCTAGGCTACGCTACACATCGAGCTCATCCGCCCGGTGCGCATTGTCCATGATGAAGGCAAACCGCACCGCTGGATCCTTGCCCATCAAGCCACCGATGGTCGTCTCCGTCTCCAGCACCATCTCCGGCGGAATCGTCACCCGCAGAAGCCTCCGCTTCTTCGGATCCAGCGTCGTGTCGAAGAGCGTCTTCGGGTTCATCTCACCCAGTCCCTTAAACCGCGTGATCTGCACCTTCGTGCCCGACCGCTTCTTCTCGATCTGCGCCAGCAACTTGTCCCGCTCCCGGTCATCAAGCGCCCAGTGCGTCTCCTTGGACACATCCACCCGGTAGAGCGGCGGCTGCGCAACATAGACCCGACCCGCATGAATCAGCGGCAGCAGATACCGGTAGAAGAAGGTCAGCAGCAGCGTGCTGATGTGATGCCCGTCCGAGTCGGCATCCATCAGCAGAATCACCCGACCATACCGCAGGTTGCTCTCGTCGTAGTCCTTGCCCGAACCGCACCCAAGCGCAGACAGCACATCCTCGAGCTCCTTGTTGCCGAGCACCTTCTTGTCGTTCGCCTGTTCTACGTTGAGCACCTTGCCACGAAGCGGCAGGATCGCCTGCGTCCGCCGGTCCCGACCCTGCTTCGCTGAGCCGCCGGCCG
>CAIQPA010000430.1 GCA_903873545.1 uncultured delta proteobacterium | reverse complement strand
TCCTTCTTCACCGCATGGGTCGAAGAGCTGGCCTGGGCCCGCGCGCTGGCCGTGGACTACCTCGCAGGCTGGGCCTCGTCGGCCGCAGCGCAGGAAGAGCCGATGACCACCGCAGCAGCGCTCGCGCCGGTCGTCGACGCAGCGCGACTTACTGCCACGCAGACCGCAGCGGCATCAGCGGCACTGCTGTCGGGCGATGGCGCAGGCTGTGCGAAGGCCCTTCGCGAAGCGGCGGCCTCCGAGCGGCAGACCGTTGCTGCGGTTCTCGCTGCGCTCGCCTAGCGGCCGGTGCAGAGACGGGCGAGGTTGCCCGCCTCTTCGCGGACCTTCTTGCCGTCGAGGTCGTAGATGTTGACCTTGGAGCTCTGCGCCTTCGCATTGGCGACGGTCTGCTCCTCGGTGCCAACCATGATAAGCGACAGGGCGGTGCCCGACATGTTGCGGCGAGCGGCCTGCTCGGCCTGCGCGCGGGTCACGCCACGGACGCGGTCGCGGTAGCTCTTGAGGTAGTCAACCTGCAGCCCCTGATCGAGCGTCCGGAGCACCACGTCGGCGAGCGGGCCGTTCTCCTCGATCTGGATGGGGAAGATGCCGGCCAGGTAGTCGACAGCGCCCGCAAGCTCCTTCTCCTCGATGGTGCCCTCCGCCATGCGGGCGAACTCGTTGCGGAACTCGGTGAGCGCGCCCTCCGTGACGGGGCCCCGCACATTGGAGAAGGCGGTGAACCAGGCGCCGCCGTAGATCTGCGAGAGGCGGCTGTAGGCGCCGTAGGTGTAGCTCTTGGACTCGCGCAGGTTCATGAAGAGCCGCGCGCCGGCGTTGCCGCCCAGCACCTGGTTGGCGAGCAGGGTGTTGAAGTAGTCGGGGTCGGCCTGACGGACGCCCGGCCCCACCCAGTTGATGCTGGTCTGCACGCTGTCGGGGCGGAGCACCACGAAGGCCTCGTTGCAGACCTCGATGCGGGGCGCCTCGGCAGGCTTCCAGGTCGAGGCGCTGCTCCGCCAGGTGGCGAGCGCCGCCCGGAGCTGGGCCTCGAAGCCCTCGGGGATCTGACCGACGACGACGAGCCGCGCCCGCTTGGGGCCGTAGTTCTGCTTGTAGAACCGCTCGATGGCCTTGCGGTCCACCTTCGCGATGTCGGCCGCAGTTGGCAGCACGGCAGCGTAGGGGTGATTGCCGAAGAGTACCTTGTAGGTGAGCCGCTGCAGGTGGAAGTCGGGCTCGGAGGCCTGAAGCTCCAGCTCGCCCTCAAACTCCTTCTTGCGCGCCTCGACCCGATCCTGCGGGAAGGTAGCCTCCTGCGCCATCACCCGGAGCACCGAGAGCATGGCCTCGGCATTCTGGGTAAGACCATCGGCAGCGAGCAACACCCGGTTGGCCTCGGCGCCCGCATCAACGGCGAGCCCGTTGCGATCGGCAAACTCGGCCAGCTCGGTCGCATCCTGCGTCCTGGTTCCGTCACGGAGCAGCCGGGCCGTGAGCTCGGGGAGCGCCACATTGTCGGAGCTGGCGTCGCGGCCTGCGCGGATGGAGAGCCGCATCGCGAGGCTGGGGACGCCGGCGCGCGGGATCAGCACAACCTCGAGGCCGTTGGGCAGCGTCAAGCGCTGCTCCGCGGGGAGCGCGAAGGGCCGTGCCGTGCCGGGTGCCGGCGGCTTGGTCCGATCCGGTTCGGCTGCGGCGGGCGCCGAAGCAGAAACCGCCACGGCCGGTTCAGCAACCTTGGCAGTCGTAGGACCGAGCGAACCGCCACAGGCGGAGAAGCAGAGGGCTGCGAGCCCCAGTACCCACGTGCGCTTCACGGCTCACCTCCCTGCTTGGCTTCTGCTTTCACATTGATATGCACCACCGTCGCGCGGGCCGGCAGAATCCGCTTGGTCGCTACCTCCTGCACCTGCGCGAGCGTCACCGCGTCGAGCCGGGCAAGCGCCTCGTTCGCGCGGGCGGGCTGCCCGTAGTAGAGCGTATCGCGGCCCACGGTGAGCGCGAGGCCGAGGTTGCTGTCGATGCTGCCTACCATCTGGCGCATGAGCTGGCTCTTGGCCGCGTCGAACTCGGCCTGGGTCACAGGCTTCGTCAGCAGGCCGGCGGTCTCCACCTCGATCGCCGTCTGAAGCTCGTCCGCAGTCGCGCCGTTCGCTGTGGCATAGACGCCGAGCAGGTCGGGGCCGCGGCGGCCGTAGATGAAGGACTCCACGCCGAGCGCCTTGCCGCTGCCCCGCACGAGCGAACCGTAGAGGCGCGAGGCCTCTCCGCCGCCCAGTACCTGCGCCAAAATCTCAGAAGCGAGGTTCTCCGGGTTCGGATCGGGCTCGATCTTCCAACCCATGATCACCGCAGGCTGGGTCGCGAGCGCATCGTCCACGGCCAGCTTCCGCGGAGCGGTCTGCTCCGGCTCCTCGCACGTCCACTTGGGCGCCAGCGGCCCCCGCGGGATGGAGGCGAAGTAGCTCTCGACCAGCCCCTTTGCCTCGGCGGTCTCAAAGTCGCCCGCGATCACGAGCACCGCGTTGTTCGGCTTGTAGTGCAGGTTGAAGAAGGCCTGCACATCCTCGAGCTTGGCAGCGTTGAGGTCGTCCATCGAGCCGATGGTGCTGTGGTGGTAGGGCCAGCAGGTGTAGGCCAGCGCATCAAACGCCAGCCAGCCGTTGTTGTAGGCCTGGTTGTCGTAGGAGGTGCGACGCTCCTCCTTCACCACCTCGCGCTGGTTGTCGAAGTTCTCCTGCGTGATGGCCAGGCTCAGCATCCGGTCCGACTCGAGCCAGAGGCCGAGCCCGAGGCGGTCCGATGGGAGCACCTCGTAATAGTTGGTCCGGTCTTCGCTCGTCGTGCCGTTCATGTTGCCGCCATTGCCGAAGATGGCCTGGAAGTGGCCCCCCTTCGGCACATTGGCAGATCCCTGGAACATCATGTGTTCGAAGAGGTGGGCAAAGCCGGAGCGGCCCTCCACCTCGTTGGCCGAGCCCACATCGTAGTAGACCGCGATGCCAACGGTTGGCGCACCTGCGCGGGGCACCAGCACCACGCGGAGCCCGTTGGGCAGCGTGTAACTCTCGGTGGCGATCTCCAGCTTCGGCGCGGCGGCCTGCGCGTCGCCCGAAAGCAGCAGCGAGACCGCGGTCACACCAGCCGCCAGCCAACTCTTCTTCAACCCGTTGCCTGCCATCTCTTCCTCCAACCCAAGGGGCGCCCTGCGGTTAGGTCGCAGCGGCGGTGAGGGCAAGAACTCTCACTCCGCCTTCGCTGCTGCTCGCGCCGCCGCCAGCCGCTCCGCATCGTCCACCGACACCACCTCCGACCAACCCTCCGGCTCCGCGAGCGATGCTGCGCCCACCTGCTCCAGCCAGCGCCAGAGCGACCGCTCACCTCCGTCAAAGGCCGCCCGCGCCGATGAAGCGGAGGAGCTCCGAACCACCAGCGGGAGCGGGTGCCAGCGCTCCCCGCGGAAAGCCGCTGCAGGCGCCCCCTCCCCGACTGCCGCCTCGAGCCGATGGAGCATCTCCGGCGTCAGCCCCCACTGGTCGCAAGCGACCACAAGCAGTGGCCCGGCTGATGCAGCCCCGAGTGCTGTGAGGAGCCCCGAGAAGGGGCCCTCGTGCGCCTGCGCATCCTCGATCGTCCGCAGGCCCAGGTCGGCGTAGCTTCGGCCCGGCGCGGCAACCACCGTCGCCTCGTCAGGGCTGTAGCCGCACTGGGCAACGACGCGGAGGATGAGCGGCAAACCAGCCACCTCCACCCACGCCTTGTCCTGCCCCATGCGGGACGACCGACCACCTGCGAGCAGAAAGAGCGGCACGCGACCGGCCATCGGAGACAGCCGCGACTAGGGAGCCTGAACCACCGCGCAGGTGCTCGGGTAGCTGGCAGGGATGC
>CAIQPA010000429.1 GCA_903873545.1 uncultured delta proteobacterium | reverse complement strand
ATCCGCAGTGTCGAAGATGCGAGGCGGGTGCTCGGCGCCGGTGCAGACAAGGTCTCGGTCAATTCGCCAGCCCTGGAGCGCCCCGAGCTCATCAGCGAACTGGCCGAGCAGTTCGGACGCCAGTGCGTGGTGGTTGGTGTGGATAGCCTCCGAAGCGCCGCAGGAGACTGGACGGTTTACGCCTACACGGGCCGCACCGAGACGACGCAGGCGGCAGGTCGCTCCACGCTGGCCTGGATCGCGGAAGCCGAGCGGCTCGGCGCAGGAGAGATTGTGCTGAACTGCATGGACCGGGATGGGACGGGAGATGGTTACGACCTGGCGCAGGTATCCGCTGCGCGAGCGACGGTGTCGGTGCCGCTGGTTGCGTCGGGTGGCGCGCGCTGGGCGCGTCACTTTCCGGAACTCTTCCTCGCGACGGGTGCGGATGCCGCGCTCGCTGCCGGCGCACTTCACCGGGGCGAGTTAACCGTCGATGAGATCAAGAGTGCACTGGCCTTCGCCGGCCTGGAGGTGAGACGATGAACTTTTCAAAGCAGGCCGACGGCCTGATTCCAGCCGTGGTGCAGGATGCGAACTCGGGACAGGTCTTGATGCTCGGCTACATGAATGAGGCGGCGCTGGCGCAGACGAAGGAGAGCGGCTTTGTGACCTTCTACAGTCGGTCGAAGCAGCGCCTCTGGACGAAGGGCGAGGCGTCAGGGAATCGGCTTCAGCTGGTCTCGGTGACGGAAGACTGCGATGCCGACGCCGTTCTGGTCCTCGCCGAGCCGAGCGGGCCGACCTGCCACAACGGCACCACAAGCTGCTTTGCGGCCTCTCCGCTGCCCACACTCGCTCAGTTCCATGCGACCGAGCAGACGGTGGCCCAGCGGCTCCGCGAGCGGCCCGAAGGCTCCTACGTGGCCCACCTCGCGACGCAGGGGCTGGACCGGATGGCGCAGAAGGTTGGCGAGGAGGCGGTCGAGACCGTGATTGCCTCAAAGAACGAGGACCGGGCCATCTTGGTTTCGGAGGCGGCCGACCTCCTGTTCCACCTCACGGTCCTGCTGCAGGCACGGGGCTGCTCGCTCGGCGATGTCGCGCAGGAGCTTGCGCGCAGGGAGCGGAAGTAACAGCCCCTCTCCGGGCGGGCGTGGAGTTGGAAGTGCACGCTGCGGACGCCCGCACAGAGACCACTGTCAGACTCGACCGCTACGATGCTCACGCTGCACAGATGGTGGAGGAACGCGATGTGCCGCGCGCCGGTTGCGACGCAGGTGGCGTTCCGCAGTGGCTGACGCTACACCCAGACGTGGAAGGGCGGGATGGTCGCCGAATGGTGTTTCGTGCCTGGTTCAGCCGGCGGGTAGCCTTTCTGGGCTAACCGACCGCTGTGCTGGCCCAGCTTTGATGCGAGGATGGCTCGCCTTGTCGCGTTGAGACGGTTCATGGGTTCTGACAGCACGAGGAGGATCCGATGCAATCAGTCCGGAGAGCTTGGAGCGCATTTCTGGTCCTGACCCTGCTCGCCGCCTGCACCGCAGCCTCCGGCGGGAGAGAAGCAGCCGAGACCACCGACACAGGCCGTCCCACTCTTGGTTCTGGGGACACTGCGCTCACAGATGTCAGCGCGGATGCCACCTCGTCCGATGCGGGGAGCGGTGACGCCGACGCCGATGGCAGCAGCGATACGGAGGCCGGTCCGGATGCGGAGCCGGCAACGCTGCTCGATCTCGCCCTCTTCCCTACCCGCATCGACCTGGCCACCGAGCTGGGCGTCGGCGCGACGGAGACCCT
>CAIQPA010000428.1 GCA_903873545.1 uncultured delta proteobacterium | reverse complement strand
CGCCGCCGGCCGCTGCCGGTCGAACGCCGTAGAGCACGCCCTCACCGACCTGTTCCGGGTGCAGCGCGCAGGTCGCGAAAGCGACGACCTCGCCGGCACGCGAGGCCAGCCAGCAACGATGCGCCGCGTCGGTCCCGGAGGCGTAGCTCCGCACCCACTCCTGGTAGGCCGGGATCAGGTCGGCGGCCAACAATGGGTTGGAGCTATAGTGGTTTCGGTAGTCGGCGAAGATTTCACGCACCAGTTCGTTCAAGAGGGCGTGGTCGTCCGGACCGGCCTCGCGGAACTGCAGCTCGGCATTTCGGAGCGGCGCAGGGGCGTAACGGGTCAGGTCGCAGGAGTAGTAGAGCAGCGTGTCGGCAACGAGGTAGGGGACGCCAACGCGGTCAAGGCGGGCAAGCTCGTGCTGCTGCTCCGCAGGGATCCGGGCGACGACAACGTCGGCCCGCTGCTCGATGATCTCCGCGAGCAGCTGCTTGGGCTCAATGGTCCGGAGCTGCGCGCGGAACATCGATAGCCCAAATCGCGCCGACTCAAGTGGCGCAGCGCGAAGCAAAGGCGCAGAGGCAGGGGCATGGGAAGCGGACATGGTTCACCGGTTGCGCAGTTGATCGACTGGTACCAAACGCCCGTTTGTGGTGTCAAATCGGTTGGGCGAGGGCAGCCGCAACGCCGCTTGATCGCATCGCACCGCGAGCTCTGCTAGAGCGCCGCCACGGCTGCCGCCGTGCCACGCCCTGACCCGCAGAGAGTCGAGCATGCTTATGAGCCGCCGCCGCTTCCTTATCGCCGCCGCAACGACCGCCGCAGCAACCCAGACCGGGTGCGCGGGGGCCGCGCTCTCCGCAACCGCTTCGACTGCCAACGGGCTGTCCGCAGCGCGCGCCGGCGAAGACCTCTTTGCCTACCTGACCCGCACGCAGGGTGGCTTTGAGATCGCCCGCTACCGCGCCATCCTCGGCGCCGCCAACCCCTTCAAGGAGGGCGACGAGGCGCAAGGCGTCGCGGCCGCCGACGAGGCCTCCCGCAACACCGCCCGCACCCTCATCGCAGCCACCCGCATCGGCGACCTCACCGCCCACCCCATCTTCGAAGATGAGGTCAACACCTACGCCGACAGCGTACTCGACGCCGCAGCGCGCGACCGCGCCGCCGCGATGACCATCGGCGAGCTCGCGACCTTCCTCCGAACCGCCTCGGAGGCCGAGATCAATGCACTGCTTCCCGGCCTCGCGAGCGACATCATCGGCATCGTCGTGAAGGTGATGAGCGACGACCAGCTCATCGAGGTCGGTGCCCGTATCTTCCATCCCCTCCCCGGCTCCAAGGTCGGCGCGAAGGGCTACCTCGGCGCCCGGGTGCAACCCAACTCGCCGACCGACCACCCCGACGATATCGCCTGGCAGGTCTTCGATGCCTTCGCCTACGGCGTTGGCGACGTGGTGCTCGGCACCAACCCGGTCTCCTCCGAGGTCGACAAGGTCACCGCCGTCGAACTGACCCTCAAGGAGATCCTCACCACCTTTGGGCTCTTCGACATCATGCCCCACTGCGTGCTGGCCCACATCGATGTGCAGGCCCAGGCAGAGGAGGCCACACCGGGCTCCACCGCGCTCTGGTTCCAGAGCCTCGCAGGCGTGGCCGACGGCAACCAGGTCTTCGATGTGACCGTCGCCAAGATGCGGGCCCACGCGGCCAAGCGGACCGGCCACTACGGTCTCTACTTTGAGACGGGCCAAGGCGCCGACGAGACCAACGGTCAGGGCAAAGGCTTCGACATGGTCATCAAGGAGTCGCGCAAGTACGGCTTCGCGCGGGCACTGCGGCACGACGTGGAGAAGGCGCGCGCTGCGGCCGGCAACCCCGGTCCGGGCTGGGTCCACCTGAACGACGTCGCCGGCTTCATCGGCCCCGAGGTCTTCCGCACCAAGGACCAGCTGGTCCGCGTCTGCCTCGAAGACACCGTGATGGGCAAACTGCACGGCCTCGCCATCGGCCTCGACGTCTGCTCCACCCTCCACATGGATGTGAGCCTCGACGACCTCGACGAGTGCCTCGACAGGGTCGCGCCGGCCAACCCTGCCTACCTCATGGCGCTGCCGACGAAGAACGACCCGATGCTCTCCTACCTGACCACCGCCTACCAGGACCATGTGCGGCTCCGCGCCAAGTTTGGCTTCAAGGTGGACGACCGGATGTGGGCCTTCTTTCAGCGGATCGGCACCATCGCTGCAGATGGCGGCCCGGGACCGAACTTCGGGAAGCCCAACCAGGTCTACCTCGCCCTCTGCAAGGCGCGTGGTGATAGCCGCACAGAGGCTGCCATTCTCGCCGAAGGTGCGCAGAAGATGGCCGAGGTGCGAGGCCGCGGCGTCTTCCTCGCGGAGGGTTACGGCAGCAAGCCGTGGGACCTCGCCCCTGAACTCGATGCCGAGGTGCGCCACCTCTACAAGGATGCAAAAATCTGCATCCGCGCCGAGCTGCCCGGT
>CAIQPA010000427.1 GCA_903873545.1 uncultured delta proteobacterium | reverse complement strand
TGGACACCGACCTGCGCCGCGACTGGCTGGAGAATGCCAACTACGGCTCGACGGCCATCACCAGCGCGGCTGCCGCGCAGCTCAACGCCAACCTGATGACCGAGTATGTGGAGAAGGTGGTGGGCCCCAACCAGGCGGCCCTCCGCGGCTACCTGCAGCCGGCAGCCTTTGCCTTCCTGAGCCGGGTGCCCGACACGCTCGATTCCATCGACCAGCGCGACCGGCTCCTCATCTCCATGGTGACGAGCTGGACCTCCACCGCCGACGCCATCGCGCTCGCGGCGCAGCGGTGGAACGAGATCTACCGGCTCGACAACGAGCGGCGGGCGAAGGCAGCCGAGCTGGCTGCCAAGCTGGGTGAACTCTACCGGTCGGCGGCGGTCATCATCCAGCTCCATCAGGAGGCGGGCAAGGCAGCCGAGGCTGCGCCGATCGCGACGGGGCTGGGCAAGCTGATGTTGCGGTATGAGGCGCTTACGCTCTCCTTCAACGAGCTGCTCTTTGCCCGGGATGGAGAGGTGGCGATCTCCTCCTCGCTCGACCCGACCCAGGCGGCGCAGGGGGTGGTGGCGCAGCGCCGTGAGACGGCGCTGGAGTCGATCGCCGATGCCTCGACGAAGGTCGATGGGCTGCTCTCGACGCTGTTCGAGAACGACCTGCGGAACACGCAACTCTACATCAACCTCAACAACGCGGTCTCGGAGAGCCAGCGCAACCTTGCGGCGCTCTGCGGCGTGCCGACCGATTGCCACCCGCTCAACCCGGACGATGCCGCCAATGCCTCCTGCGACACCGCTTGGCAGGGTGGCCTCTGCGGCTTTGAGGTTCCGAAGGGCAACCCGCTCCGTCGCACGCCGAAGGAGGTCAACTACGAGTCGAGCAACACGCCTTCTGAGGCCGGCCTGGCGGTGCGGCGCATGTCCGAAGCGGCGGCCAGCGCGAAGAACATGCTAGATGTGAGAGCTGCGATGATCGCCAAGCGGACCAGCTTCACGGAGAAGTATAAGGCCTTCACCACAGCAAAGACGGACCGGGTGAAGGACCGGGTGAAGGAGATTAAGGCGGTGGAGGACGCCTACGCGGCTCTCAGCGCGGCGCGGGGTGGCACGAATGCCAAGATCCAGGCCAAGGTCGACGAGTCGGTTATCGAAGAAACAGCACAGCAACAGGCGATTAATGACGCTGCGAAGAAACTCGATGTGTTGCGTGGTGTATCTGCCGGCATCCAGAGCGGGCTGCTGATTACGGAGAAGGTCTTCAACCGACTGTCCGCGATGTTTGGTCGGTTCAGCGACTTAGCTGAGAAAATCAAGGAGGGCGTATCGAACTGTCCACCGACCAGCGTTGGCCTTGCAAACGACGTGACCGCTCCCATCCGCTGCGCCATTCAGATTGGTGGTATCATCACTGGGAACAGCCTTCTTGGATTGGAGGTCGCAAACGGCATTGCTGCCGACGCTGCGGCGACCACCCGGGAGATCACGGCCCTCAGCTTTGAGGCCAGGGTGGCAGCGGTGGAGACCGAGGCGAACCGGGTCAACGAGGACTATGAGACCCGCATCGACAAGATCGACCTTGAGATCTCGCGTTTCGCGCTGGAGTTCCCCGCGCAGCATGATGCGCTCGAAGGGGTGCGCGACCTCTGGTTGATGAGGGAGCGCCATCGCGTCGAAGTGGCGCAGGAGCTGATCGAGGAGATCCGGCTCGACCGCGACGAGCACGAGTTCTACCAGGAGCTTGTGGTCTTGGGGGGCGAGGTGGCGAAGGCGGCTGCAGCGCTGACCTATGCCGAGCTCGACTACAAGCGGATTGTTGCAGCGGCTACACAGGAGCGGGCCGAGCTGGTGCGCCGGCGGTTGCAGCGGGAGCAGATCTCGCAGCTCATCGGCGGCCCGCAGGCTGTCTTCTTCGCCGCCAACGGGCTGGTCGAGGCAGAGCGGGAGATCGACCGGGCAAAGCGGAAGATGAACGACTGGCTCGTCTCGCTCGAGTATGCCGCCGTCCGCCCCTTCTACAACGAGCGGATGTCGATCCTGCTGGCGCGGAACACCTACCAGCTCCGCGCCATCGCAGACCAGCTCAGCGACCTCGAGGCCCAATGCGGCGGCGCGACCAGCCAGCAGGAGGTGACCATCTCGCTCCGGCGCGACCTGCTCAAGATCGACTCTGTGCCCGGGACGCTCACGCCCGCGGAGCGCTTCCGCGCCCTGCTACTGGCCAGCAATGTGCCAGCCGATGCCCGCATGCGCATCTCGGTCTCGGAGACGGCGCAGCAGATTGCGACCAACGCCCGGGTGGTGAACTTTGATCTGGGGCTCGATGACTTCGCCAACCTGGGCGCCACCTGCAACGCCAAGATTGCGGGTATCTCGATCCGGCTGGTGGGCACCAACCTGGGCAGCGGCCAGCCCTACGCCACCCTGCTCTACAACGGTCAGACCAGCACCTACTCCTGCCAGCCCGGCATCGACGCCTACGTGCGGACCTTCGGGCAGGGCGACACCACCTTTGGCGCCACCACCTCGTTTGTCGTGAACGGCCGCTCGACCTCGCCCGTGGCCGGCATCGCCGAGATGGGTTCGCCCTCGTTGAGCTTCGCCGGCCTGCCCCTTGCGGGTGGCTACACCCTCGTCATCGACCCCGCCTTGGCCGTCAACGCGGGCATCAACTGGGATGCGCTCGACGACATCGAGATTGGCCTCTCCTACGGCTGGCAGGATGTCTTCGCGTCGGAGTCCGACTGCGCCAACTCGCTCTAGTCGCGGTGCTGCTGCGGCGCCCGTCAGGCGCCCTCGCACCGTCCCCTCGTTGGCCGATTTTTTACTGAACTTGCACCTCGTCCGGAGTCATCATGCGGCATCTCCTCTCTCTTGAGCGCCTCGCACCTACGGGGCCTGCCCTCCGCTCGCTCTGTCGCACGGCGACCCTGCTGTTGCTGCCGCTCGCGCTGCTGACAGCCTGCGCCGAAGAGGCGCCCGGCGGCGACCCGCTGGCCGAAGACACGGGCACTGCCGCGCCTGCGCCCGACACCACGGCCGACGCCACGAACGACGACACCAAGACCGATGCCGTCAACGACGACGCCGGCGTGGATGCGGCCGATGTGCTCGC